>NZ_CP036170.1:1897500-2170000 GCF_004295125.1 [Clostridium] scindens ATCC 35704
TCCGGACTTATCAGCACGCTTTCCGGGGCTGATGGCTATATATTGATTGAAGAGAATAAGGAAGGGCTGAAAAAGGGAGAGCGGGTATCTGTATACGAGATTTGAAGGAGGAGCCATGGGAAAACGGAATCTATACTTAAAAACCATACCAGTGGAGGAGGCGCAGGCATTATACCAGGATGCGTTGAAGGCAATTGCCGTCAGGAGGACGGAGAAGATACCGGTAGAAGAATCTTTAGGGCGGATGACGGCAAAGGCAATTTACGCCAGATGCTGCTCCCCGCTGTTCAATGCGGCTGCCATGGACGGCATTGCCGTGATCGCGAAGGAGACAGCCGGAGCAACGCAGGAGAATCCGCTCACCCTCGTCAGAGGGAAGGATTATCAGATCGTAGATACAGGAGATCCGGTACATCCGCCCTATGACGCGGTGATTATGGCGGAAGACCTGCTGGAAGCGGAGGAAGACGTGGTACAGATCATGGAGGCGGCCAGCGGCTGGCAGCATGTGCGCCCTATAGGAGAAGATATCGTGGCAGGGGAAATGCTGCTTCCCGGCGGCCATAAGATTCGGCCGATCGACATCGGCGTGCTTCTAAGCGGCGGCATACTGGAAGTCGATGTAATAAAGCGTCCGAGAGTGGGACTGATCCCTACGGGGACGGAGATCATAGAGCCGGACAAAGAGCCGGGCGAGGGGGATATCATTGAGTCCAATTCCCGTATGTTCGCGGCGATGACCATCAATTACGGAGGCATCCCCCATCGATATGCTCCGGTGGAGGATGACTATGACAAGATCAAGGACGCCATAAAAAAAGCCCATGAAGAGAACGACATCGTGGTGGTGAATGCCGGATCCAGCGCGGGGACGGAAGATTACACGGTACATATCTTACGGGAGATGGGAGAAGTGCTCGTCCATGGGGTGGCAATCAAGCCTGGCAAGCCGGTGATCCTCTCCATTGTGGATGGCAAGCCGGTGATAGGCCTGCCTGGCTATCCGGTCTCTGCATATATCGACTTTGAGAATTTTGTCAGGCCTGTGATGGATAAGATGTCAGGAGAACGCCATTACGCCGGACATACCGTCAAGGCAGTACTTTCCAAACGTCTGGTGTCTTCGCTGAAGCACCGGGAATATGTGCGGGTCAAGGTAGGCAAGGTGGGAGATAAGCTGATAGCCTCTCCATTGGCAAGAGGCGCGGGGGCTGCCATGAGTTTGGTGCGGGCGGACGGATTCTGCGTCATTGACCAGAACAGTGAAGGAGTAGAGGCAGGCGAGACGGTGGAAGTCGAACTCTACCGGGATATAGAGGAGATTGAGCACACGGTGGTATCCATCGGAAGCCACGACCTGATCCTGGACTTCCTGGCAGACCTGATGCCGCTATCTTATCCGGGAACCTTCCTGTCCAGCACCCATGTAGGGAGCATGGCAGGGCTGATGGCGCTGAAGCGGGGAGAGACGCATATCGCGCCGACCCATCTGCTGGATGAAGAGACGGGAGTGTACAATGTCTCCTATCTGAAAAAACTATTCCCGGGTAAATGTATGGCGCTGATCAAAGGGGTGAAGCGTATCCAGGGAATCATCGTCCAGAAGGGCAATCCCAAAGGAATCCGCGGGATCGAGGACTTGACGCGGGTTACGTACGTCAACAGGCAGCGGGGCGCCGGTACCAGGGTATTGCTGGATTACCGGCTTAAGACAGCCGGAATCCGTCCAGAGGAGATTGACGGCTACGACAAGGAAGCCGCAACCCATATGGCAGTAGCGGCCCTGGTGAAAAATGGCGGGGCAGACGCAGGGATGGGGATATATTCGGCGGCCCACGCGATGGATCTGGACTTCATACCTGTGGGAGAAGAAGAGTACGACTTTGCTATAGAACAGGAGTCCCTGGAACTAGAAGAGATCAAGAAATTCCTTGAAGTACTGAAAAGCAGCGCATTCGCGCAAAAGGCCCGGGAGGCCGGAGGCTATGATATTAGCCATGCCGGGGAAGTGGCGAGGTTATAAAAATAGTACTAGCTTTCTTGTGGAATAAATGGTATAATACAAAAAGGTTTGAAGACAAGGGAGCAAAAGACATGAAAAAACCATTTACTTTTATTGATTTGTTTTCCGGTATTGGTGGATTTCATCAAGCGATGAGCAGTTTGGGCGGACGGTGCGTGTTCGCCTCTGAGATAGATAAATATTGTATTGAGACGTATCAGGAAAATTATGGAATGGACTCGGGCATTGATATACGCAATGTCGATGAGAAGGATATCCCGCCGCATGACGTGCTGTGCGCGGGATTCCCTTGTCAGGCGTTCAGCAAGGCGGGAAAGCAGGAGGGCATGGAAGACGAGACCAGGGGCACCCTGTTCTTTGAGATCGTGCGGATCTTGAAGCATCATCATACGCCTTATATCGTGCTGGAAAATGTGAGGAATCTGGTGTCCCATGACCATGGAAATACCTGGAAGGTCATTCGGGCAAACTTAAGAAAGCAAGGCTACCGCCTGATGGAGAAGCCGTTGATCCTGAGTCCCCATCACTTTGGCGTGCCCCAGCTTCGAGAGAGGGTGGTCATACTCGGAAAGTACGAGCCGAACCGCGTGGACGAGCCGCTGGATATCGTATTCCACGATCTGATAAAGAAGGAGCAGAATTCAATCTACGACGTGGTAAAGGATCATCCGGTGGATAAGAAATATGCCATATCAGAGCATGAAGAGAAGGTGCTGAATGCCTGGGACGAATTCTACCATGGCATTGATATGAAGGTGATCGGATTCCCAATCTGGTCCGAGTTCTTCCGCTATGAGAAGGCTCCTGCAGAGTTCCCGGCCTGGAAGCAGGAGTTCGTCAATAAGAACATCCGGCTGTATCAGAGCAACCAGAAGTTCATTGACCAGTGGCTGAAGAAATATAACGATCTTAAGGATTTTACGCCCACCCAGCGCAAGATGGAGTGGCAGGCAGGAACCAATATTGACAGCGTATGGGAAGGGGTCATCCAATTGCGCCCCTCCGGCGTCAGGATCAAGGTGCCTACCTGTTTTCCGGCCCTGGTGGCCATCGTGCAGATTCCGATCATCGGCAGATACAAAAGAAGGCTTACAGTGGAAGAATCAGCGGCTCTGCAAAGCTTTCCTGCGAAGTTTATCTCCAATGCCAATGACCAGCAGGCTTATAAGCAGTATGGCAACAGCGTGAATGTGACGGTGATCGCAGAATGCGCGAAGCGGCTGTTTGATCTATAGAAAAGTTAAATTGTGACGTCGCAGATAGAAAACTTGCTGATCATATCATGGTCTATCATAATCTTCGGCTCCCGCAACTTGCCATTGCTGTTGACGCCCTGGCGGAACATGCTGAGGAAGTGCTTATTGGAGTTATTGATGTCCAGGATATGCATCTTGGTTAGCACCACATGATGCTTCATTCGCTTCTGATAGCTCATAAGGTTGGATTTGCCCTGCGCGCGATTCCAAAACTGGGTAGTCTCGTATCCGTACTCGCTGTCCTTGTAAGTGGCATGCTCGCAGATAATGTAATAAATGTGGTGCTCATAATCGGTCTGGCCTAGTATGCCGAATATGGTGTTCCAGTCATTCCCCTGGATGCCCTTGGAATAATCGCTGTGGGCTTTAAGATCGCCGTAATCCATAAGCGTTGGAAAGTACAGGTCCAGATCGATGCCGTTCTTCTTCTTGTTCTGCTCGTAGCGGATCAAATGCTCAAGCGAATTCTCTTTCAGATACTTTTCGAATCGGTACTCCAGATAGAATCCGGCCCATTCCGGCTGATACTTATTCCGGTAGTTGTCGGCGATCATTTCCTTATAGCAGTCGATGCCTTCCCAGAGGCTGGGCAGCCCAAGGAAGAAATCCCGGAAGATATCCACGATCTCATCCGGCATCGTGCCAAGAAAGGCTGGAGCTGCCCCGGGGGCGGGTGATGGCAGGCCTGTAAAATAATCCAGGATGTTGAACGCAGAATCCTCGTCTGCACTGGCCTCCTGCGATTCGGCTTCCAGGCCGAACTTCTCTGACAGGAAGGTTTCGGCACAGTCCGGGCGAAATACGGTTATGTGATTTCCACGGTAGTCCGTCTTCTGGAAGATGCCGTCCTCCGCCGCGAAGGATAGATCCTCGGTATAGACATGGGCGGAAGAATTGTTAGACTTCTTTGCGACGAAATCCTCAATATTAAAGTCGCAAAACAGTGTCAGGTCATCCCGGGTATAAATGCCCAAAAGCAGCGGAGTCATTCCACGTGAAAGGGAATCCTTGTAGAAATTCTTAAGATCTCCGGATATCTGGATCCGTTTTTTGAAAACAGGGTGGGGGATGCCAAGATAGGTGATGTTCTTCACCCGGATGGAGTAAGGGCGATCTTTAAAATTCCCGGTTATCATTCCATTGTCTTTCCGGATGTCCGGGAAATATGTTTTCAAGACTTCAAAAAGACCTTTGGCCGATAGGCTGATGTCCACATCCATGTATGTATTGCCATCATGATCGATCTGTTCAACGATGGTTCTTCCTCTCATAAGCAGTATCTCCTTATCGTCTAAATATTTGTAATGCGCATACCATAATAATATGTGCCAGGGTGATGTCTTCTAAAGATGATTATACAGTAAAATAGAGGTGAATAAGCGGGACTTTATTGTTTTTTAATGAAAAACATGTTACGTTAATACTGTATTATGCAAAAGTGGTGAGAGAAGTAAAGAGGCTGAAATGACTATCTCCAGAAGATTCAGTTTATAATGGAGGACTGGAAAGGCGAGCCTGGAGCAGTTGTTCGTGACGCTTCAGCAGCCGATGCCGATGCCACAGGGGATGCAATATCCACAGCCGATACCGGTAGCGCATTCTTTGTTATAAAGCAGGATTGGGGGTGGAAAAATGGATGTTCTCAGCGAGCAGCAGAGAAGGAAAACGATGCAGCATATCAAAGGGAAGGACACCAAAATAGAAGTCCAGCTGCGAAAAGCACTGTGGGCAAAAGGATACCGGTACCGGAAGAACTATGACAAACTGAGCGGCAGGCCGGATATCGTTCTGACGAAATATAAGATTGCCATCTTCTGCGACGGCGAATTCTTCCATGGCAAGGACTGGGAGATATTAAGGCCCAAACTTGCCAAGGGAAAGAATCCGGATTACTGGATTCCCAAGATTACAAGGAACCGGGAGCGGGATGAAGAGGTCAATAAAAAACTGCTCTTCGAAGGATGGACGGTGATCCGGTTCTGGGGAAAGGACATACAGAAGAATCTGGATGCGTGCGTGAAAGCTATTGAAGAAGTCATCTTTGAGATTAAGATGGAGCCGGAAGAAATCGGCTGGGAAGATATGGAAGATGAGATTGGGAAATAAGGCGGCTTTGTGGTATACTTTACATTACAAGGCATATTCCTTCTAGCTGTCCGTAACACATGTCTGGACGGAGGGAAAAAGTTCTTGAACAATATAAAAACCAGGGAGTGACGTTCATGGAGAATAGGACGGTCCGCATATTTGCGGACAGCACATGCGATTTGACGGAGGACTTGATTCAAAAGTATGGAATCACCATACTGCCCCTCTGTATCGTACTGGATGATAAAAGTTATTATGACAGGACCCAGATTACGCCGGATGAGATATTTGCCTGGGCAGAGGCAAATAAAAGGACGCCAAAGACGGCGGCTATCACCTTTGAATACGCAGAGAAGATGCTTAGGCCTTGCATGGAAGCGGATGAGGATGTCATCTTTTTTGGCATTTCCGAAGAAATGAGTACAACCTGCAATGTTATGCGTCTCGCGGCGAAAGAATATGATAAGGGAAGGGTATTCGTGATAGATTCCCAGAGCCTGTCCACCGGAATCGGGCTGCAGGTATTGCGGGCCGCCGAGATGGCAAGGCAGGGAAAGAGAGCAGAGGATATCGTGACAGAGATTGAAACGGCGCGCTCCAAAGTGAAGGCCAGTTTTGTGGTGGATACGCTGACCTACCTCGCCAGAGGCGGAAGATGTTCCGGTGCAACGGCTCTGGTGGCAAATACGCTGAAACTGCATCCTTGCATCAACGTAATCGATGGCAGGATGGAAGTCGGGAAGAAATACCGTGGCAGCATGAATAAGGCATTGCTGCACTATGTAAGGGAAAAGGAAGAAGAACTTAAGAAGGCGGATGGCACGCAGGTATTCATCACGCATTCAGGGGTGGCATCTGAGATTGTGGAGCAGATCCGGGATTATCTGGCATCTCTGGGACATTTCCATGAGATACTGGAGACGACCGCCGGGTGCGTCATCTCCAGCCATTGCGGCCCAGGAACCTTGGGCGTGCTGTATTACGCAGAGTAAGCGAGGCAGTGATAAGGCGGCTTGAAGATATGACAAGTAATTTTCGTTTTTAAAAAAGCTTTCTTGATGAATATCTTCCGGAAGCAGGGCATTTGTCCTTGCATAAAAAGAACTAACTTCTGGAATAAGTTTAACCGATAAATGTATATTTCTCCTGAAATCCCACAGAATAAAAAGAAAAACGGAGCGAGGGATCAGGATATGGAAAAACAGACGGTTGAATTATTAAAGGAATGCAATTCTGGATGCAAGATGGGAATCAACAGCATGAACCAGGTTCGGGAATATGTAATGGATGAGAAACTTGCGAAGGTGCTGAAAGAGTATGACGAGAAGCACAAGAAGCTGGAGAAGGAAACTTCTAAGCTGCTGGCAGAATTCGGGAAGGATGAAAAGGAGCCGGAGAAGATGGCGGCCGCATTTTCCTGGATCAGCACGGAGATGAAACTGATGATCAAGGATGACGCCTCTCAGATTGCCAAGATCATGACGGATGGCTGCAACATGGGAATCAAGAGTCTTACGGAAAAGATCAACCAGTATTCAGACGCGTCCAAGGAAAGCATATCGCTGGCAAAAGACATTGTCAAATGCGAGGAGGCTTTCCGGGATGATCTGAAGCAATTTTTATAAAGATTAAAAACAATATTTCACTTCAGGATATTCGCAAGAATCTTCGTGTATTGCTGTAGTTTGTCAGAATCAGGAAAACAATTTCTTATTAAGACTCAGGAATTGCTTGTTCTGGAGAACCCACCGATACTACAATTATAAATAGAATGTCAGCAAATGGCCGGGGACTTATGCGACATCTATATAAAAACTGCCAATAGACTTTTTGATCTATTGGCAGTAATTTTATGTACTTATATTACCACAAAATCGACAATTTTTCAAGTCTTGTAAGCGTACCAGCCAGGGAGTAGAATAGGAAATCACTACAAGGGGGTGAGGGCATGGAATATGAGATGGAGGAACTGATTCCTCTGGTAAAGGAACTCTGTGACAGATATACGGGGAAGGAGAGCACATCCGTGACGTATGAGGCAGCCCAGCGGCTGATGGAAGCCGTGCTCTACTGTATTCATGAGACGACAGGGAGCGCAGAAGCGGCCGGCGTCTCGGACGGCAGCCGGTCGGCGAGAATGGCGTACGAGTATGGCTATGAACTGGCGGTTCAAAAGGTAGGACAAGCAAGAGAACGATATAATCGGATGGCAGCAAATTTTCGAAGTTATGGGAACAGAGCCTATGAGGAAACATTCCGGCAGGGAATTCCGGCATTCTTCCTATGGTATGACGTCCGGCTGAAGCCGCAGGATCATATCATTACCATGGATTATCCGGTAATGAAGAATCTGGAAGGGCTGTGCGGCATTGACGCCATATGGGAGTATCTCAGGTGCATGGAAGCGGAGCAGAAGTTTCTGGCAAGGTTCCCGGAAGACTATATCCGCCAGGTGAATGTGGCGCGCTGCGCAGACTATGAGGAATACTACATCAATCCGTGCAGGGTTATGCTCCGTCATGTCCTATGCTGTATGCTTGCGGACATTCCGGCAGATAAGATCCGGTTCGGGGAGGAGGACTATATGCGGCTGAAAGAGGAAGTGCAAAACCAGGACAGGGGAGGCCTAAAGAGAAGGCTGACGCGCCTTTTGTATGTGCTTGTGAAGCAGAAGTACTGTGAGGATGAGAAACTGTTTGGATATCTGGAATATGATATGGCAGACTTGGCTTTTGAACTTCAAAATTGGCTTTGGAAGCAAGCAGGCAGGAACTAAAGCGCGTGCTTGAATGCAACCAGGAGACGTTGAAGTACGGGCTTAGCCTGACGGAGTTCTGCGATTCCCAGTTCATCCAAAGCGGGGACTATGCGGATACCCTGACAAGGCTTCAGGAGATATTCTATCTGTATAAGAATGAATCCATGGACGAATTGACAGATCGGGAACTGCTGGAGATTATGAAGGAGAACTTTGAACAGATCTGCTACGGAGATCTGGAATACCTGGAGACAACCTGTCTGGAACGGTTCGCGGCTGCAGTCCGGGCAGGATATGAGACGGAATTCCAGAAGAAGGAGAGGGATGAGTATACGCTTAGGAAGAGCGGGAACGAGTATGAGAAATTTTCGGAAGAGACCAGATGGGAATTTGAACTGTACAGGATAAAATTGGAAGAGTCAGAATAGAAAAACCGGTTGACAAAAGCGTAACAAGTTACTAAAATGACAATAAGTAACTTGTTACGCTTTTGCAATATGAAAGGAGATTTATGAAAAAAGAGAATCCAGTTACATATGAGCGGATGGGAACCAGTCTTGACTGGATAAAGAAGTTGATTTTCGCGGGGATATTCATCCAGGAGAATAAGCTGCACGCAATATTTGACCGCTACAATGAGATGTCCAGCAAGCAGTGGCTTTTGATGGCAGTGTCGGCTTCGTTTGATGCGCCGCCGGTTCTGACTACGCTGGCAGGGGCCATGGGATGTTCCCGCCAGAATGTGAAGAAGCTGGCAGTCAATCTTGAGAAGGTTGGATATATCAAACTTGAAAAGTCGGATGCGGATGCCAGGGCGCTTTGCGTTAAGATGACAGCAAAGGGCATGAAGTTCGCGGAATATATGGCGGATGTCACGGATGACGTGCATGCTGCCATGTTCGGCGAATTTACGGAAGAGGAGATCCGCAAGTACTACCAATTATCTATAAAGCTGATGCACGGAATCAACCATCTGGAAGCGTATTTCCAGAATCAGAGAAAAGGAGAAGCAGAACTATGATCCGAGTCATGTATAAGAGCAGGAAGAATAATAAGAAAGTGGCGCAAGCTATGGCAGAGGCGCTGGGGATAGAGGCAGAGAGCATTGATGGAGCGAAGGATGTGAAAGCCGATCTACTGTTTCTGGGGTGCGCGATCCTGGCCGGAAACATCCGGCCGGAGATGGAACGGTTTGTAGAAGGACTGGATAGTGGCAGCGTTTCCAGGGTGGCTTTATTTTCATCCAATGGATATGGCACGGATCAGTTCGCAGCCTTGAGAGAGAAACTGAAGGCAAAAGGCATAGAAGTGGAAGATGAGGCGTTTTCCTGCAAAGGAAGCGCATTTATATTCAAGAACATGGGGAAGCCGGATCAGGAAGATCTGGAGGCGGCAAAGCGGTTCGCGCTATCCGTCAGGGATGGCAGAAGGAGTTAACCAATGGTTGATTTTATTTCCGTAAATATCGTATCATTCCATGGTGTTTTTCTGGATTCTTCCGTATACTTATAGCAAGAAAGGAGATGCGATATATGGATACATTGAATTTGGCAGAGAATCTGATCCGCCTGCGCCGGGAGAAAGAAGTCACCCAGGAAGAAGTGGCTAACTTCATTGGCGTTACCAAAGCGTCGGTTTCCAAGTGGGAGACGAAGCAAAGTCTGCCGGACATTCTGCTGCTCCCGGTGATTGCGTCCTATTACGGCGTGACGGTGGATGAACTGCTGGGATATAAGCCTCAGCTGGGGAAAGAACAGATCCAGAAGATCTATCATGACCTGGCGGCGGAATTTGCGGAAAAACCCTTTGAAGAGGTAATGGATGCAAGCAGGAAACTGGTTAAGAAGTATTACTCCTGCTATTCCTTCCTCTTGCAGATCAGTATTCTGTGGCTGAACCATTATACATTTGCCGAAGATCCAAAGAGCCAGATGAGGATCCTGGACGAGACGGTGGAACTGTGCACGCACATTATAGAGAATTGCAAGGATATCAGCATCTGTAATGACGCGACTGTTCTCAAAGCGATCATGGACCTGCAGCGAGGAAGACCCCAGGAGGTCCTGGATTCGGTGGAGGATATGCTGAGTCCCTACCGGCTGGCCAGCCAGAGCAGCGGGATTCTTATCCAGGCCTATCAGATGATAGGAGATATGGATAAGGCGGTCAGTTATACGCAGATCAGCATGTTCCTCCATCTGCTTTCTCTGGTAGAAGGCGCGACACAGTATATTGCGCTTCGTGCGCAGGATAAAGAGGCCTGCGAGGAGACGATCCGCCGGATGGACGGACTGATAGAATTATTCCAATTAGAAAGGCTGCATCAGAATATAGCGGCAGTCTATCACTACCAGGTGGCTGTCTATCAGTGCCAGCAGAAGGACATAGATGGGGTGCTCGCAAGGCTTAAGAGGTTCGTGGAGATTATCTGCGATCTGCTGGATCGTGAGGCAGCCTTGCATGGAGACGGTTATTTCAACCGTCTGGAAGAATGGTTCGAGGGACTGGATCTTGGAAAGCAGATGGTCAGAGATAAGAAACTGGTATTAGATAACGCTTGCCAGGCTTTGGAGAACACGGTATTTTCTCCGCTTATGGAAGATAGGCGTCTGGAAAGATTAAAAAGAGTATTGACGGAAAAGAGGGAGACATTATGAATATAAAGGATATGCTGCCATTTTTGATACCATTGGTCATTGTAGAACTGATTCTTGTGATTATCACGCTTCGACATATCTTCACGCACCAGCATTATAAGAGGGGGACCCGCGCGTTCTGGGTAGTGATGACCATCGTAGGGATGCAGTTTTGGGGACCAATTCTTTATTTTCTGCTGGGAAAGGAAGATGCTTAGATGGATATGCTGACATTATCCCATGTATCCAAGCGCTTTGGCGCAAACCAGGTGATCGATGACTTGAACTTTAAGGTTCCCGCGCATTCGATCTATGGATTTATCGGACAGAATGGGGCAGGAAAGACGACTACGATGAAGATGATACTGGGACTTCTTAAGGCGGATTCCGGAGACATCTTTGTAAATGGCGAGAAGGTCTGCTATGGGCAGAATAGGACGAACCGCTATATCGGCTACCTTCCGGATGTGCCGGAATTCTACTCTTACATGGCGCCGATGGAGTATCTGGCATTGTGCGGCGAGATTACGGGAATGAAGAAAACCCTGATTCGCAAGCGGTCTATGGAACTCCTGGAACTGGTAGGACTTGAGAAGTCCGATAAGAGAATCCAGGGATTTTCAAGAGGGATGAAGCAAAGGCTGGGCATCGCACAGGCCCTCCTTAACAGCCCAAAGCTTTTGATCTGCGATGAGCCTACGTCCGCGCTGGATCCGCTGGGAAGAAAAGAGATACTGGACATCCTTCTGGCCGTAAGGGAACATACCACCGTTGTGTTCTCTACGCATATCCTGTCGGATGTAGAGAAGACCTGCGATGAGATTGGCCTGCTCCATGAAGGGAAAGTGGCCCTTCATGGTACCATAGAAGAGATCCGGCAAATTCGGAAAAGCGATGGATTCGAAGCAGAGTTCAGGAATCCGGCGGATTCAGAAAAAGCCCTCCGGATATGGGCAGGAGGGGAGCGTAAGGGGAAGAATCTGATATTTTTTGCAAAGCAGGATGAGAAAGATATGGCATCAGCCATGCAAGGCATGTCAAAGACCGGAATCTATCCGCTTCGCATGGAAATGCGGGAACCTACGCTGGAAGCGCTGTTTATGGAGGTGGTAGGAAGATGAGGCAGTTAAGCGCATTTCTAAGAAAAGAAGGAATGGAACTCATCCGTACGGGTAAGATATGGATTCTTCTGATTATATTCATATTGTTTGGCATCATGAATCCGGCAATAGCCAAACTGACGCCCTGGATGGTAGAGACGATGTCGGACAGTCTGGCAGAGTCGGGGATGGTGCTGACGGAGGTTAAAGTAAATGCCATGACTTCATGGAACCAGTTCTACAAAAATATATCTATGGCGCTGATCATCTTTGCTCTGATGCTCAGTGGCATCCTGACAACGGAATACCAGAAGGGCACCTTGGTAAATATGCTGACGAAAGGCCTGATCAGGTGGAAGGTAGTCGGGGCAAAATCCATTGCCTCCATCGGTCTGTGGACGGTCTGCTACTGGCTGTGCTATGGTATCACATACGGATATAATATGTATTTCTGGAATAATGGCATCGCTTCTCATGTGGCCTTTGCGGCCTTCTGCGTCTATCTGCTGGGAATCTGGGTCATGCTCCTGATCCTGCTGATATCTACGCTGCTTAACACCGCTTCGGGGGTGCTGGCAGTAACGGGCGTAGCAGTCATCGCCAGTTATGTGGCCGGAATGTTCGGGAAGATTGGGGAATATCTGCCGATACGGCTGCTCTCTGCTGGTAATCTGCTGGCGGGCAGCATGTCTCCTGAGGATTTCTGGAAGGCGATAGCGGTGGCCCTGGCATCTGGCGTGGTGTTTTTTGTACTGTCAGTGGCGTGCTTTAATAGAAAGAATATTGGATAGACTGCCTGGGGAATTGCGATTCCCCAGGCTTGTGTTATAATATAATCCATAAATTAGAATGGAGATATATCATGCTATATACAATACCTGATTATTATCAGAATTTCAAATGCACGGCCGACCAATGCGAGGATACCTGCTGCGCCGGATGGCAGATTGCCATCGACAGGAAATCATTGGTCCGCTATGGAAAGGTGACCGGGAAGTTCCGCAGAAGGCTTAACCGTTCCATCCGGTGGCTGGAAGGGACATTCAAGCAGGGCAAGGACGGAAGATGCGACTTTCTGAATGAGGAGAACTTGTGCGATCTGTATTCTGCCCTGGGCAAGGAGAGCCTTTGCAGGACTTGCAGGCTGTATCCGAGGCATATCGAGGAGTTCGAAGGCGTGCGGGAAATCACGCTGTCCATCTCCTGTCCGGAGGTGGCGAGAATCCTGCTTAAGAAAGAAGAGCCGGCAAGGTTCCTGGAATACGAGAAGGAAGGCGAAGAAGCGTATGAAGATTTTGACCTGCTTGCCTATTCCAAACTGGCGGAGGGACGGGAGGTCATGCTCGATATCTTAAGGATGCGGGAACTTGGGCTTGAGTTGCGGGCAGGGCTCGTGCTGGCGCTGGCCCATGATATGCAGGTGAGGCTTAAAAAGGGAGAAGTGTTTTCCTGCGACCAGGTATTTGAACGGTACCAGAAGGAGAAGGCCAGGGAATTTATCAGACTGAAACTTATGGAGTCGGGAGACAATATAGAAGAAAGATATGCGTTTTCCAGGCAAATGTTCCAGAACTTGTACCAGTTGGAACTACTCCGGGAAGACTGGGAGTCTCATCTGCGCGAATCGGAGTACCTGCTGTATGGAAGCGCGGATGACAGTCAGGATGGCCGGGACGCCTATGGGAAGATGCACCAGGATTTCGCTGCGTGGCTTACGGTCAATATGCCGGAATGGGAGATCCAGTGCGAGCAGTTGCTGGTATATTTTATCTATACCTATTTCTGCGGGGCCGTCTATGACGGGAGAGCCTATGCGAAGATCCAGATGGCCGCGGTCAGCGTTATGCTGATCTACGAGATGCTGGCGGCAAGGTGGAGGAAGAATGAGAAGCAGCTGGACTTTGAGGATGTGGTGGAGATTGTCTACCGCTATTCCAGGGAAGTGGAGCACTCGGACCGGAATCTGGAAGCAATGGAGCAAATGATGGAAGAACAATTGATCCCATGGTTTTCAAAGGAGAGATGCAAGGAAAGGATTGAGGGAAAGGAAGGAAAGATATGGATGTAAATATGACAGGAAATACGGAAGAAAATACGCAAAGAGAGCAAAATCTGAAAACTGCGGGACAACTGTTTTCCTTTATACAGGCAAGTCCCAGCCCTTTCCATGCGGTTGCGAATATGAAGAGGGAATTGGACGCGCACGGATATGCCCAGCTTCTGGAAGGGGAAGAATGGAGGCTGGAAGAAGAGGGGAAATATTATGTCATCCGTAACGGGTCGGCATTAATCGCGTTTCGGATTCCAAAACGGGATTTCCTGGGATTCCAGATTATGGCCAGCCACAGTGATTCTCCAAGTTTCAAGATCAAGGAAAATCCAGAGATGGATGTGGAAGGGCATTATGTGAAGCTGAATGTGGAAAAGTATGGAGGGATGCTGTGCGCGCCATGGTTTGACAGGCCGCTGTCCGTGGCGGGAAGAGTCATCGTAAGGAAAGGAAGCCGTCTCGTAACAAGGCTGGTGAATGTAGACCGGGACTTGTGCATGATTCCGAATCTGGCGATCCACATGAACCGGGAGGCCAACGAAGGCTACAAATACAATGTCCAGAAAGATATGCTGCCATTGTATGGATGCGGAGAAGCTAGGGGAAAGTTCATGGAAGACATCGCCTGTGCAGCAGGCGTGGCGCAGGAGGATATGATAGGAAGCGATCTGTTTTTATATAACCGGATGGAAGGAAGCATCTGGGGAGCGCAGGAAGAATTTATTTCCATCGGAAGGCTGGATGACTTGCAGTGTGCCTTTGCATCCCTTCAGGCCTTCCTGGAGGAGGATGGCGGAGACAGCATTCCGGTACACTGCGTCTATGACAATGAAGAGGTGGGGAGCGGTACGAAACAAGGTGCGGGCTCTACGTTCCTTCTGGATACGCTGCTACGGGTCAATGAAGGGCTTGGGCGAAGCCCGGGCCGGTACCGCCAGGCGCTGGCATCCAGCTTCATGCTGTCTGCGGACAATGCCCATGGCGTACATCCCAATTATCCCGAGAAGGCCTGCCCGACCAATCGGCCTTATCTGAATGAAGGAATCGTGATAAAATACAGCGCGAACCAGAAGTATACCACGGATGGGATGGCTGCGGCAGTATTTACGCAGATCTGTGAAAGAGCCGGTGTACCAGTGCAGAAGTTTCTCAACCGTTCGGATATTCTGGGAGGCTCTACGCTTGGCAACATCTCGGGAACCCAGGTGGCGCTGAATTCGGTGGACATCGGGTTGGCCCAGCTTTCCATGCATTCTCCGTACGAGACGGGTGGCATAAAAGATACGGATTATCTGATCGCGGCGGCAAAGGAGTTCTTCCGGTCATCGGTGGTGGAAATAGGCAGCGGAGAATACCGCTCTTTGACTTCTGCTCCCAAAAGTACTATAATTCGATAGTAAATGACAGAAAGGGAGTTGGAAATCATGAGTAAAAGAATCGACAAGAAGAGAATGAAGAGACAGGCAAAAATCACATCTGCACCGCGTGATATGCAGGCATCGGCAGCAAAAGAGACAGAGAATATAGACTTCTACATCCAGTATCAGGGCCAGGAGTACCTAGAGCGGGAGATTATAGAGCGAATCAAGGGAAAATGCAAGGAAGAGGGGACTTTGACTGCAGGAAATGAAAAGTTATCTGTCTACCTGAAGCCGGAAGAAAAGAAAGCGTACTATACGTGCGATGGAGGTAATGGAGAGATAGACCTCTAGTCCAATACTGCAAATACCAGGAATAGTATTATGAAGTGATTCGTAATACTATTCCTTTTTCATTATGGCAGCCACCAGACTACAACATTTATTGCTAAAGCCTATGAGGATATCAGGAATTTCAATAAATACAGCGATTCTTTCTATGATAGAATAAGGTGGAATGGGAGGCTTTTATGGATTTACATAAGATGCAATATTTTAAAGATGTGTACGAACTGAATAGTTTTACGAAAGCTGCAAATAAAAACTTTGTGTATCAGAGCGCAGTTACCCAGCAAATTGCGTCGATTGAAAAAGAATTAGGCGTGCTTCTGTTTGAAAGGGAGCACGGAAAAATCACCCATACGCAGGCAGGGAAGATTTTTTATCAGGAGTGCCGGGATATATTGGATGAATATGAACATGTGTTGGAGGAAATTAAGAATCACTCATCGCATAAAGTACAGATCCAGAAAAAGTTAAAAATAGGATTTTCAGGTGTAATGGAGAATAACTTCATAATGCTGATCAATGAATATATGCGCAGGTATCCGGAGGTAAGGATTGATTTTATCGAAGGCAGTTATATGTCTTTATGCGAGAAACTTGTCAGCCAGGAGATTGATATTATATTCGGCGTGGCGTGTGAACTGGAAAATATTCCAGGAAAAGTCTGGAAGGTTCTTTTTACGGAGAATCAGAAGATTCTCCTGTCCAGGATGAATGAATTGGCAGAAAAAGATGTTTTGTCTATGGATGAACTTGGAAGTCAGACTTTAATCGTGCCTTCCAAGGATATGATGCCCAGTTGTCATAAAAAAGGAATGCAGTTATGTAAAAAAACAAAATATCGGATGAATATTGATTTTGTGGATTCTTTTGAAGCAGTAAAGATGAAAGTGGCAAGCAACCAGGGGATTACTTTTGTAATGAATTCATTTAAAACATATGACTATGATAGTTTCAAGAAAGTAAGGTTCTGTGATATTCATTTTGTCTGTACGCTGGGAATCACATATCTGAAGAATAATAAAAACCGGCTTATAGATAACTTTTCTAAAATCTTAGATTGAAAATGGGGAAGATATTGATGAATTTTCGTAAAATGCAATATTTTATAGATGTAGTAAGACTGGAAAGCATTACAAAGGCAGCGGAAAAAAACCATATTACCCAGTGCGCTATGAGTCAGCAGATCAAGTCTATAGAGGAGACGGTCGATGCTCTTCTGTTAATTCGACAGAGGAATCATATAACGGCGACAAAGGCTGGAATCATATTCTATACGTTCTGTCTGGGATGTCTGGAGCGTCACAATATTACTATAAAAAAAATCCAGGGCATGAGGCAGGGCTTTCAATTGGCCTGAGGCCGTTGGCTGTCATCCGCAAGATTATTCTCCCTCAGGCTGCCAGGATAGCTGTACCAGGACTGTCTAACAATTTTATCAATCTTTTTAAGTCGACTGCGATCGGCTTTATGATTGGCTATAAGGATATGATGGCAGTTGTCAGTATGGAGACGTCGCGTACCTACCGCTTCCTGGAAGGGTACTCTGCAGCCATGCTGATTTATTGGGGGATTATAACCGTACTATCCTTTATACAGAAACGGGTAGAAGACAAATTAAATCAAATATATTGAGGTTAAACTATGATAAAAGTCGAGGGCTTAAAAAAGAACTTTGGAACGCTTAAGGTCTTGGATGGAATATCCTTTGAACTGGAAGAGGGGCAGATCCTTGCAGTAATCGGTCCATCTGGAACAGGCAAATCAACATTGCTGCGCTGCATGAACTATCTGGAGAAGCCTACAGAAGGCGTAATAACTATTGACGACATTACGCTGGATGCTGCAAAAGCCAAAAAGGAAGATATATATTTACTTAGATCTCATACTGCAATGGTGTTCCAGAATTATAATCTGTTTAAGAATAAGACGGCATTGGAAAATATTATGGAACCCATGGTATCTGTCCAAGGTATTCCATGCCAGCAGGCCAGAGAGCGTGCACTGGAAATTCTAAAGGCAATCGGACTGACGGAGAAAGAAAATCATTATCCGTCGCAACTTTCCGGAGGACAGCAGCAGAGGATCGGAATTGGAAGGGCTATGGCGGTGAAGCCGAAAGTTATGCTGATTGATGAACCGACTTCTTCCTTGGATCCGGAACTGGTAGGAGAAGTCCTGGACCTCTTATTTAAACTGGCAAGGCAGCATACAACCATGATAATTGCTACACATGAGATGGAGTTTGCAAGGCATATTGCCGATCACGTTATTTTTATAGAAGAAGGAAAAATAGTAGAGGAAGGGGAGCCCGGCTCGTTCTTTGACTCGCCAAAGACGAAGCGCGCGAAACAATTTCTGAAGAAGTTTGAAGTAAAGAGGGACTGATAGAAGAGGAATAGTTAGGAAATAGAGCTTAGGAAAGATAAATCCGGGAAAGGCCTGTATGGGTCTATCCCGGATTTTGCTTTTAAGTATTAAGTTTAATTCTTATCTTTGATTTCGCTGTGCAATTGTTGCAATGACTCGACATCTCCGCTGCCATGCTCTTTCACGTAGCGGATTCCCTTGGCAGTTGCTCTTGCAGCCGCGATGGTGGTCATGTAAGGAATCTTGCCTTTGATGGCTGCCTTGCGCAGGTAACTGTCATCGTGGACGCTGTCCTTGCCTACCGGAGAGTTTACGATCAGGTCGATCTTGCCGTTGGTGATCATATCCAGGATATTCGGACGGCCTTCGTAGAGTTTCTTTACCTTCTCGGCCTCGATTCCCGCTTCGCGGATCAGATCACAGGTAGTTCCTGTAGCCACGATCTTGAATCCATCTTCGGCAAAGCTTCTGGCAATCTCTACGACCTCTGCCTTGTCCTTGCGGTTTACGGAGATCAGTACCGTTCCGTTAAGAGGCAGTTTGGACTGGGCAGCCTCCTGCGCCTTATAGAAGGCTTCTCCATAAGATGGAGACAGGCCCAGGACTTCTCCGGTGGAACGCATTTCAGGCCCTAATACCGGGTCGACTTCCTGAAACATGTTGAACGGGAATACGGCTTCTTTGACGCCGAAGTAAGGAATTATCTGTTCTTTTAATTCCGGTACCGGTGATGGACGTCCTGTGATGTCGGAAGTGATGATGTCCGTTGCCAGAGGCACCATGCGGATGTTGCAGACCTTGGATACCAGCGGTACCGTACGGGACGCGCGAGGATTGGCCTCCAGCACGTATACTTTTCCATTCTCGATGGCATACTGCATGTTCATCAGGCCCTTGACATGCATTTCTTCCGCGATCTTTCTTGTATATTCTTTGATGGTCCTTACATTTTCTTCGGAAATATGTACGGACGGGATGATGCAGGCGGAATCTCCGGAGTGTACGCCGGCAAGCTCGATATGCTCCATAACCGCTGGAACGAATGCGTGGGTTCCGTCGCTGATCGCATCTGCCTCGCATTCGAGGGCGTGGTTCAGGAACCGGTCGATCAGGATCGGGCGGTCAGGCGTTACGCCAACGGCCGCTTTCATGTATCCTTCCATACTTTCGTCATCATAGACAACTTCCATGCCGCGGCCGCCGAGAACATAAGATGGGCGGACCATGACCGGATAGCCGATCTCTCTGGCAATGGCCAGCGCTTCTTCAACGGTGGTTGCCATTCCAGATTCCGGCATAGGAATCTCTAATTTTTCCATCATCTCACGGAACAGGTCGCGGTCTTCTGCCAGGTCGATGACAGACGGCGAAGTTCCCAGAATCTTGACGCCATTCTTCTCAAGCTCGGATGCAAGGTTCAGAGGAGTCTGTCCGCCAAATTGGGCGATAACGCCAAGCGGCTTTTCCTTATTATAAATGCTTAACACGTCTTCCAGAGTGAGAGGCTCGAAATACAGCTTGTCAGAAGTATCGTAGTCGGTGGAAACCGTCTCTGGATTACAGTTGACGATAATCGTCTCGAATCCCAGCTTCTTAAGAGCCAGCGAAGCGTGTACGCAGCAGTAGTCAAACTCGATGCCCTGCCCGATACGGTTCGGGCCTCCGCCAAGAATCATGATCTTTGGCTTGTCTGTACTTACCGGATTCTTGTCTGGCGCATTATAAGTAGAGTAGTAGTAAGCGCTGTCAGGCGTTCCGCTTACGTGCACGCCTTCCCATGCCTCCTCCACACCAAGTGCCAGGCGGCGGCTGCGGATATCGTCTTCCGGAATCGCCAGGATCTGGCTTAGATACTTATCTGAAAAGCCATCCTTCTTTGCCGCGGTCAGCATCTCGTCGGATGGGAGGCTTCCCCTTCCGGCTGCCAACGCTTCTTCTTCCTCCACCAGTTCTTTCATCTGCTGGATAAAGTAAGTCTTAACCTTGGTGATCTCGAAGATTTCCTCTACAGTCGCACCCTTGCGAAGTGCTTCATACATGATGAAGTGACGGTCGCTGGATGGAGTGATCAGCATCTGGAGAAGCTGCTCCTTAGTCTTTGTGTTATAATCCTTGGCATAACCCAGGCCATAACGGCCGGTCTCAAGGCTTCGGATAGCCTTCTGGAAGGCTTCTTTGTATGTCTTGCCAATACTCATGACCTCGCCAACCGCGCGCATCTGGGTGCCAAGCCTATCTTCTACGCCTTTGAACTTCTCAAACGCCCAGCGGGCGAACTTGATTACGACATAATCCCCGTCCGGAACATATTTGTCCAAGGTTCCATACTTGCCGCATGGGATATCCTTAAGCGTAAGGCCGGTTGCCAGCATGGCAGATACCAGGGCGATCGGGAATCCGGTAGCCTTGGAAGCCAATGCGGAAGAACGGGAAGTTCTCGGGTTGATCTCAATGACGACGATACGGTCGCTGACAGGATCGTGGGCGAACTGTACGTTGGTGCCGCCGATAACCTGTACGGACTCTACAATCTTGTAAGCCTGTTCCTGCAGACGCTTCTGGCATTCCTCTGAAATAGTAAGCATCGGAGCAGAACAGAAAGAATCTCCGGTGTGTACGCCCAGGGGGTCGATATTCTCGATGAAGCACACGGTAATCATATTGTTGTCGGCATCGCGGACGATCTCAAGTTCAAGTTCTTCCCAGCCCAGGATGGATTCTTCTACCAGGACCTGTCCCACAAGGCTGGCCTGAAGGCCTCTTGCGCATACCGTCTTTAACTCATCTTTATTATATACCAGGCCGCCGCCTGCGCCGCCCATGGTGTAGGCCGGGCGAAGCACGACAGGATAGCCAAGGTCATCAGCGATTGCCAGCGCTTCTTCTACCGTGTAGGCAACTTCGCTTCTGGCCATCTCGATGCCAAGGGCATCCATGGACTTCTTGAATTCTATACGGTCCTCGCCGCGCTCGATGGCATTCACCTGTACGCCGATAACCTGTACGTTGTACTTTTCCAGAATGCCTGCCTTTGCAAGTTCTGAGCAAAGATTCAGCCCAGACTGTCCTCCCAGGTTTGGAAGAAGCGCATCCGGGCGCTCTTTGGCGATGATCTGCTCAAGCCTCTCTACATTTAATGGCTCTATGTAAGTGACATCCGCTGTCTCCGGGTCTGTCATGATGGTAGCTGGATTGGAATTGACCAGCACGATCTCATAGCCCAGCTTGCGCAGCGCTTTGCAGGCTTGGGTACCCGAATAGTCGAATTCGCAGGCCTGTCCGATGATGATCGGTCCAGAGCCGATAATAAGTACTTTGTGAATATCTGTTCTCTTTGGCATATGTATCCTCCTAATATGACATGCATGGCTTATGGAACACCCGGTTGCGTGTTCGATTGCGAGCCTCCAAAAACCCTTTATCCTCTATTATATAGTAGATTGAAAAAAAGGGAATAGGGAATTTTACCAAATATGGAGAAAAAACATGGAAAATTTCTCGATTTTTTGGCATAAAATATATTTCTTATAAAACTGTGAATTGTAAAAGCCTCTTTCTTATGATAAAGTGGGTATAGATAAATGTTGATTAAATTTATATGCAAGGGGATAAAAAACATGGAAAGAAGAGTAGGAACTATATCAAGAGGAATCCGCTGCCCGATTATCCGTGAAGGAGACAATCTGGCGGATATTATTGTTGAAAGCGTATTAGAGGCAGCAGAAAGCGAAGGATTCGAACTTCGTGACCGCGACGTGATTGCAGCCACAGAATCCATCGTGGCAAGAGCGCAGGGGAATTATGCGTCTATCGATGCGATAGCCAAGGATGTCAAGGCGAAATTGGGCGGAGAGACTATAGGAGTCATCTTTCCGATTCTGTCTAGAAACCGTTTCTCCATCTGTCTGAAAGGCATCGCAAAAGGCGCCAGGAAGGTAGTGCTCATGCTGAGCTACCCAAGCGATGAAGTGGGAAATGAACTGGTTTCCCTGGACAAGCTTGATGATGCAGGCATTAACCCGTACAGCGACGTGATGGATCTCGAGAAATACCGCGAGCTGTTCGGAGAGAATAAGCATCCATTTACTGGTGTGGATTATGTGCAGTATTACAGCGATCTGATCAAAGAGGCAGGGGCTGAAGTGGAGGTCATCTTCGCAAACCAGCCGCAGGAAATCCTGAAGCATGCCAAGAACGTGCTGACCTGCGATATACATACCAGGGCAAGGACCAAGCGCATCCTGGAGAAGAATGGCGCCGAAGTAGTTCTGGGACTGGACAATATCCTGACCTGTCCGGTGGACGGAAGCGGATGCAATGAACGCTTCGGGCTTCTTGGATCTAATAAATCAACGGAGGAATCCGTGAAACTGTTCCCAAGAGACTGCACAGACCTGGTACTGGAAGTGCAGGGCAAGATTCTTGAAAAGACCGGAAAGCATGTTGAAGTTATGGTATATGGCGACGGCGCTTTCAAAGATCCGGTAGGAAAGATCTGGGAACTGGCAGATCCTTGCGTATCCGTTTCCCATACCGAAGGGCTCAACGGCACGCCGAATGAAGTCAAATTAAAATATCTGGCAGACAATGATTTTAAAGACCTGAAGGGCGAGGCACTCAAAGACGCCATCTCCAAGAGAATCCAGGAGAAGGAAGACGACTTGGTAGGTGATATGTCTTCCCAGGGAACGACACCCCGCCGCCTGACAGACTTGATCGGCTCTCTGTGCGATCTGACCAGCGGTTCTGGAGACAAAGGAACGCCTGTGATCCTGGTACAGGGCTATTTTGACAACTTCACCACCGATAAATAAGCGGCAGCCAGGCAGATGCCAGTCGAATTAGAGGGTTAGACAAGTTAGATATAAGACAAGTCAGAGATAAGTCAAATCAGATACAAGATAATAATGGATTAGTGACAGGAAAAAATACTCAGGAGGAAATGAAACGAATGAAGCAGGATATGATTGTAATTCTGGATTTGGGCAGCACAGAGAATACGGTAGTTGCCAGAGAAATTCGCGATATGGGCGTTTACAGCGAGATTCATCCCCATGACATCACCCCGGAAGAACTGAACGGGCTGGATAATGTGAAGGGAATCATCTTAAACGGAGGAGAGAACCGTGTCGTAGACGGAGTAGCGGTGGATGTAAGTCCCGCACTCTATGATCTGGGATATCCGGTGATAGCAATTGACCATCCAACAGCCAAATGCGCGCAGAAACTGGATGCGCTTCCGGATGAGGCGACCCTTAAGAAATTCGTATTTGACGAGTGCAAGGCGGAGCCAAACTGGAATATGAAGAACTTCATCGCTGACCAGGTAGAACTGGTGAAGCGGCAGGTAGGCGACCGTAAAGTCCTTCTTGCCCTGTCCGGCGGCGTTGATTCTTCCGTTGTGGCAGCGCTGCTTCTGAAGGCAATCGGCCAGCAGCTGGTATGCGTGCATGTAAATCATGGCCTGATGCGTAAGAACGAGTCAGAAAGCGTAGTGGAGGTATTCCAGAACCAGCTTCACGCGAACCTTATCTATGTGGATGCCACAGAACGTTTCCTAGGCAAATTGGAAGGCGTGAAGGATCCGGAAGAAAAACGTAAGATTATCGGCGGAGAATTCATTCGCGTATTTGAAGAAGAAGCAAGAAAACTGGACGGAATCGACTTCCTCGGCCAGGGAACCATTTACCCGGATATCATCGAGAGCGGAACCAAGACCGCCAAGATGGTAAAATCCCACCACAACGTAGGCGGATTGCCGGAGGATCTGCAGTTTGAACTGGTAGAGCCTTTGAAGCAGCTCTTCAAAGACGAAGTCCGCGCTTGCGGAATCGAACTGGGACTGCCGCCGCACATGGTATATCGCCAGCCATTCCCGGGTCCGGGGCTTGGCGTCAGGTGCCTCGGCGCAATTACAAGAGACAGACTGGAAGCGGTCCGCGAATCGGATGCCATCCTGAGAGAAGAGTTTGAGAAAGCGGGACTGGATAAGAAAGTATGGCAGTACTTTACGGTAGTGCCGGACTTTAAGTCTGTAGGCATGAAGAACCATGCCAGATGCTTCGAATATATGGTAATCATCCGGGCAATCAATACGATCGACGCGATGACAGCCAGCATCGAGAAGGTTGACTGGGACGTGCTAGAGAAGATCACGAACAGGATATTGGCGGAAGTGGAGAATGTCAATAGAGTATGCTATGACATGTCGCCGAAGCCGCCGGCTACGATTGAGTTTGAGTAGTTGGCACTAGGCCAGAAAGCCTTTGTTTGGGCTTCCGGGCATCGGCGGTAGTGTAGCAAATTGGACCTGTTGACAAACTTCCTTTTTCTAATGCCGTTTTAGCATACGCTCTTTGAAATAGCGTAAAAAGGCTGGTAATCCGGTTCTTTATACCGCTTTTACCAGTCTTTTTAGATTTAATGCGGTTGCCGATAAGAGGCATTCTTCCGTCGCTTTCTGAAAGCCTCTTTTCTGGATTTAATTCAATTTATGTTCTCGTTTTAAAACCGCAAATGTCCCTTCAGCCCATATCTGCCTGAGACGAATGACTCTCAAATAATCACTGGTTCCTACTTTCTGGTTGTTCCGGTGAAAAGATGGATATTAGGCACTGGCATTGATCCTGACTGTATCCAAATCAGTGGCACAAGTCGAAAAACTTGGGCATTTTTTACATTAGATTCTGACATTGTTAGCAATTGCAATGGAACTGGAGCAAAAAGCACAGTTTCAGCCGGAGGATGTGGTTCTTACCGGGGGCAGTTGCTTTACCCAGGTGCTGAGTGTACTTCTGCTGATGCCATATTCACGTTCCAGTTGTGGATACGATTTTCCGTCGGCGTTATACAAATCAACAATTTGCTGTTTGAACTCCAGAGTATACGATTTTTGGTTTTTCGCCATGTTGAACATTTCCTTTGCTATTTCGCTTGCTATTATAGATGGTTCAACTTTTTCTGCCCACACTTATATACTAACACCACGAATTATTAAGTCCGAACACAGTAACATCAACCTGAATGTGATACGATTCTGACCTAATACTCTCGCTATGTTTGTAAATACATGGGAACAGCGGCATCTATTCAGTCTCCAAAAGCAGTTCTTTTCTTGATAATAGAGGATAAGCATATTATTTCTATTCATTATTCTAACCAAACACTGACACGATTGACCTAATAATTGACAACATAAGAGACATTTAGAGGAGTACGATGTTCAAGGAAATCTATGAAAAAATAATAGGATCCATACATCTATGTATGTGATCAATACGGAAGAGGTATCTATTATGACATCTAGGCCATTCCATTAGGAATTATTGGTATGAAATGGACTTTGACGGAGACGATATAGAATTTAATATATTTTATTTTCCAGAAATAGAATGATGCTACTCGTTAGGTTAGCTTTTGGGCGGTAATGCTTTTATAGTTTCCCGGGCATATAGATGTAGACGTCTCCGTATAATATAGATGGTATTTCCATGTTGTGTTCCTATCACTTTTGACAATGATATGATATAATTTATAGGCAATGGCAAGAAGGTGATAGTGAAGAAAATCTAAATCTTTTACATGATAATAGGATATATTTTCTTCAGCCTGATCTAATCATAATTCTATATCTATCAGTATTTTGTGAAATCTGAAATAGAGATATATTAAATAAAAATACCAGGAGAAATGCATATGCCCAAAGGAGCAAATCAAAAGTTCAAACTATACTACCTCATGAAAATCATGCTGGAAAAGACCGACGACGAGCACAGCATCACAATGCCGGAGATATTAACAGAGTTGGAGAGATACCAAGTCTCAGCAGAGCGGAAAAGCATCTACGCCGACTTGCAGGCTCTGGAAAAGTTAGGTGTAGAAGTCATCGGAGAGCAGGTCGGGAGGACGTATTATTACCATGTGGGAAGCAGGCAGTTTGAACTGCCTGAACTAAAACTATTGGTAGATTCGATTCAGTCATCCAAATTCATAACTGCCAGAAAATCGAATGAATTGATCCGCAAGCTGGAAAGTTTATGCAGCGAGTATGAAGCCAAAAAACTGCAGCGTCAAGTATATGTGTCCGGAAGAATCAAGACGATGAATGAAAGCATCTACTATAACGTGGATTCCATACATAATGCGATTACGGAAAATAAGAAGATTATGTTTCAGTATTTCCAGTGGAATCTGAAGAAAGAGATGGAGTTACGGCATAATGGGGAGATGTACCATATCAGCCCATGGGGATTGTCCTGGAACGATGAGAATTATTATCTGGTAGGATATGATTCAGATGATCAGATGATCAAGCATTATCGGGTAGATAAGATGCTTAAGATCCGTATGTCTGATGAGCCAAGGGAGGGGAAAAAGTATTTTGAGAAATTTGACATTGGCACCTATTCCAGGAAGAACTTTTCCATGTTTGGAGGGAAGGAAGAGCGTGTCAGATTGCTGATGGACAATCAGATGGCAGGGGTGGTCATAGACAGGTTCGGAAAAGACGTTTCCATGGTACCGGTGGATGACAATCATTTTTCCATAAGTGTCGATGTAGTCGTAAGCCAGCAGTTTTTCGGATGGGTATTTGCGCTTGGAAAGGGAGTGAAGATCATCGGGCCCGAGAGCGTGGTACAGCAAGTCAATCAGGAAATAAAAAGATTAGTCGAACAATATAATATGGAATAAGTTATAGAATATAGCAGGAGCAGTTCCGTTTGGGGAACTGCTCCTTTTATGTTGGTATTTTTATTGGACACCTAATGGGGTAAAGTTAAGTCAAGAAAACCGATAAGAACGACATAAGAAAGACACGAAATAGAAAACAATAAGTTTGGATTCATGATAAGGAGGCAAGGAATATGAAAGGATATGCAGTAGATAATGGTTACATGGGTTATGTGGATGGCGACTACATGCTGTTTGCAAGCGAATTGGATTATAGCGAGTATCTGGATGAAGAATAATGAATTATTATGTGATGCCAGAGAGAACCCTATGCAAACTGTCAAAGAAGGATTCGGCCAACAAAGGATAGAAACAGGAAGATCTTAAGATATCTCAAAACGAAAATAAACTTTCATCAATTTGAAGGTTTATTTTCATTCAAAGAAAGTATCAAAAATCAAACAGCATTTTAATCTTATATCAAAAATCTAAGCGATTTATCCACAAAAAACAAAAAATAAACTCTTTCTATTGTAATAATACACAAAAATAAGAAATTTAATTTATATAAAAGGCTGAAATGAAATTTAATTTCTAATACAGATTGACAATTAATTTCAGGATTGCTATGATTATGACATAAAATTTCAGGCAAAGCCGAAAGAAAAAAGGAGGAATAGTATGAAAAAAGTAACGTTGTTGAAAAAGGGCTTGTCGGCAGTTCTGGCGGGAACCATGGTTCTGGGGCTTGCAGCCTGCGCAAGCGGTTCTGGCGGGGATTCGAAGGACGAAGGCGGCGACAAGAGTGTGACGCTTAAGTGGCAGCAGTGGTGGGCAGTGGAATGTCCGGAAGGCTACGTGCAGGACATTGTGGACAAGTACGAAAAAGAGACTGGCGTCAAGATCGAACTGCTGAGCGCGCCGTTCGCGGATACAAAGACGCAGATTACCTCAGGAGCCAGTACCGGAACGGTAGCGGATATCGTCAGCGTAGACAGCAGCTGGGTATACGATTTCGCGGACCAGGGCATCCTGACAAATCAGTCGGATCTGATGGACAAGGATGGTTTTGACCAGGACATCATCGACAGCGAGTGGCAGGTAGACGGCTCTACATACGCGGTTCCAGTCGTTAACTTTGCTTATCCGATGTATGCGAACCAGGATATTCTGGATGAGGCCGGTGTTACAGAGCTTCCTAAGACTTGGTCCGAATTCGAGGCGGCATGCCAGAAGATTAAGGATGCGGGATACTATCCATTCGCGCTGAATCTGGATACGACATCTCCATCAGGAATCCAGAACTCCTACATGGGATTTGCGTGGGCATCCGGAATCAAGATCAAGGATGAGGACGGCAATTATAATATCGCTGACAATGCGGATATGAAAGCATTTGCAGAGTATATGAAGGGATTAAATGATAAGGGATATATCTATCCAGGCATGAGTTCTCTGACAGAGGCTGATATGTCTTCCAAGTTCTGCAGCGGCGAGATTGCGTTCCATATCAACTCTGCGGCTCTTCTTACTTCCTACCGCAAGGAAGCTCCGGACATGAACATTACAGGAGCGCCGATTCCGGTTAAGGATGACTACACAGGCGACAAGGGAATGTGCGTTGCAAGCTGGGCTCTTGGAGTAACGGAAAAGAGCGAGCACAAGGCAGAGGCTATGAAGTTTATCGAATATCTGTTAAGCGGAGCGGACGGAAAAGACGGATCCATCTGTGCAGACCTGGCAGTGACACAGTCCGCATTCCCGAACAGCACGCTTGCGAAGCCGGATTACAGTGGAGCGGATGAAGTATTCCAGGACATCTACGACATGTATCAGGGCGGCTATCCGATCAATGAGTTCACGGGCATGAAGGAAGCAAATACCATCATGACAGACTACATCAATGAACTTGTGCCATATATGGATGGCAAGCAGGATGTGGATACCTTCCTTGGCAAGGTGCAGAAAGATATTGATGAGGTATATGGCAAGTAAGCGAACGAGAAGTTAGCATCCAATTGTAATGAAATGCGAAAATGGAGTCATAGTTCTTGTGGCTCCATTTTCCTTTATAGAAGAGATCAGATGGAGTGAGATAAACTGATGAAAAACAAGAGCGGTTTAAAATTGAAAAAACAGATTACGCCATATTTATACCTGTCTCCCACAGTGATCTTAATGCTGGTCCTGCTGGTGGTCCCCATCTGCCTGATCGTGAAGTATTCCTTCCAGAATAATGCGATCGTAGTGGCCGACCCTGTATTCGTAGGGCTGGATAATTATATAGAAATCCTGGCAGACAGCGAGTTCGTGGGCGCAGTCAAGACCACGTTTATCTTCGTGGTAGTGAGCGTCGTGGCCCATATTGTCCTGGGGATGTGCTTCGCGCTTCTCCTGAACACGAAGTATTTCAAATCAAGGACGAAGACCATTGCCAGAGTCATCTATGTCCTTCCATGGGTATTCACGGCATCGGTAATTGCGATTTTGTGGAAATTGATGCTGCAGCCCGCCGGGATCGTGGATTATCTGCTTTCCTTCCTGAATCTGGCCACAAAGGATACGGAGTGGCTGAGCAATCAGAGTGTTGCGCTGGCGACCATTACCTTTGTCAATATCTGGTGCGGATACCCATTTTACATGATCAGCATTCTGGCCGGATTGCAGGGCATATCGGAGGATCTGTATGAAAGTTCCGCGCTTGACGGGGCCACAAAATGGAAATCCTTCTGGCATATCACGATTCCCCAGCTTAAGCCTATCCTGATCAGCATCGCCATGCTTGACTTTGTGTGGACGCTTCAGTCTTTTGCGGTTATCTGGATGATGACAGGAGGAGGGCCGGTCAATTCGACGCAGACGCTCAGCATCTACATCTACAAGCTGGCATTTAACAGCAGCCAGTATGGCATTGCATCCGCGGTGGCGGTGCTTCTGCTGATCGTATGCGTGGTCGTAGCCATTTTCTATGTCAAGCAGCAAAAGAAAGCGAGGGAATAGGCATGGTAGGAAGTTACAAGAAGCCGATTAAGGTGATTTTGAGTATTTTACTGATTCTGGGCGGAGCCTTCGCGGGATTTCCGGTTTTATGGATGTTCATATCATCTTTAAAGTCTAACACGGAGATATTCTCCTGGCCGCCGACCTTTATTGACAAATCATTCAGCCTGCGTTCCTATATCGAGATTCTGACGGATGCGGAAAAGGTCCGGTATTTCCTGAACAGTTACTTTGTATCAGCAGTCGTAGTGGTGCTGACGCTGGTGATCGGGATTCTGGCCGCTTATGCGTTCAGCCGGTTTGATTTCCCGTTAAAGGGACTGATCAATACGCTGATCGTAAGCGTGCAGGCGGTTCCCCCGATCGTGCTTTTGATTCCGTATCTAAGCCTGATCGTGGCGCTGAAACTGTTTAATACATATTGGGCCCTGATTCTGACCTATCTGGTATTCACGCTGCCGTACTGCATCCTGATGATCACCGGATATTTCAACACGCTTTCTACGGATCTGGATGAAGCCGTCATGATCGACGGAGGATCCCGCATGAAAGCGCTGTGGAAGATTCTGGTTCCGGTGTCCGTGCCTGGCCTGGTATCCGTTGGAATGTACACCTTCATGCAGGCATGGAATGAGTACCTGTTTGCCCTGGCCCTGACCCAGACCACCAATATGCGTACGGTGCCCATCGGCATCAACATGCTGATGGGGCAGCATACCTACGACTGGAGCCAGATGATGGCGATGAGTTTCTTAGGCTCTCTTCCGGTATTGATTCTGTTCATCTTCTTCCAGAAATACTTTATCGCCGGAATGTCATCGGGAGCGGTAAAAGGATAACAGGACAGAAAAAAAGAGAGAAAGGAAATGTAGGAAAATGGGTGAAAAGATAGCATTAGGGTTCCACACTTGCGTTGATTTTGAAATGACTTGGGACGCAAAGGTGGTGGAGCAGATGATCCGGGAGTTTGACGTCCGGGATGCCGATCTTGTAGACGGCGATATTCCAATTGACTCGGTGCGGGCGCTTCTCATATCCAGCCTGTGGCATATGAAGCGGGGAATGGGATGCGAGCTGGTGCCCGACACGAACCAGATCTGCCTGGACTTCGCTAATCGGTTCCAGTACCGCGTCACCATCGGCGGCACGGCGACACGCGCCGCGATGGCGATCAGCAAGCTGGGGTACGAGAGCGCGATCCAGTTATGCTGCTTCAACCGTTATATGAAGGAACTTCTGCCAAAAGAGATCCATTATATGGTAGGTGTTCAGCATGAGAGGGAAGAAGTCTATCCTCATGTCATCCTGTCCTATCAGGGCGGGGTGCGTATCCGGGCAAATGACATTGATTTTACGACGCCCCGGGAGAACCGGGTGATGTTTTCCCGGGATATCGACAGCCTGCTGATAGAAGTTTCTGAAGATTACGCGCCGATGATACAGGATGCGGAAGCATTCCTCTTATCCTGCTTCAGCGAGATCCTGGATGAGGAGATTCTGGAAGACCGCATGGATCGGACCCGGAGACTCCTTGGGACGCTTCCCAAGGACGCCATCGTCGTGATGGAGGATGGATGCTATATTCGCAAGGATTTCCGCGTCTATGTGCATCAGGCGCTGCGGGACGTGGTGGACGTTCTGAGTATGAACGAGGACGAACTGCAGGAATACATCCAGCGCAGGATCGACATTCTGAATGTGGAAGAGGTTCTGGATGCGGTAAGAGAGGTGTATGAGAAGGTGAAGGTTCCGACGCTTCTGGTCCATTCGGCCGCCTGGGCGCTGACCTATGGGGAAGATGCCAGAAAGTATGAGCGCGCCCTGGAAGGCGGCATCACGATGGCAGCCACCCGCTTCTGGCGCGGGGATGATTTTGGAAGAAAGGAGTATGAGGAGACGGGGCGGCTGGCGGCAAAGGAAGAGGGAAAAAGATTCCGTCAGGAGATTGAGGAGCGGGCAGGGGAGGCGGTCTGCTGTGTTCCCTGCAAGGACTTACGTTTCGTGGAGAATCCGACGGTGGTCGGCCTGGGCGACTTCTTCGCGGGCGGCCTGCTTCCGCAGCTGACTAAGGACCGGCGCATATAGGCGCAGAACAATGGTTGATAATTAAAGATTAGAAGAAAGGATGATTTTATGTACGAGAGAGTGGAAAATATTTTAAAAATGGCAGAGGAGAGCAACACTTCAGCCATAGCATTTATATGTATGGATGATACGATGGCAAGATCCGTCGTATGCGCGGCGGAGGCGACGAATACGCCGGCGATCATCATGCTCTATCCGGAGCATGTCACGATCCAGAAGACCTGTAACCTCAGCGGATTCGCAGCCATGGTAGAGGAGATGGCCAAAGAGGCCAAAGTTCCCATCGGCTTGCATGCGGATCATGATTATACCTATGACGCGATCATCAACACGGTCAATAAGGGATTCCGTTCGGTCATGATGGATGGCTCCATGAATGATCTGGATACGAATATTGCCCTTACCAAGAAAGTCGTAGACAAGGCGCATGAACTGGGGGCCATCGTGGAAGGAGAGATCGGGCACGTAGGTATCGCGGCAAATGCGGATAACAACAAGGAGGACCTATATACCAAGGCGGATGCCGCGGAAAAGTTCTGCCGGGAGACATGCGCGGATTCTCTGGCAATCTCCATCGGAAACGCCCATGGAGAGTATAAGGATACGCCGAACCTGGACATCGCAAGGCTGGAAGAGATTCACGCAGCCGTGAATGTCCCGCTGGTACTCCATGGCGGCAGCGGTATTCCGGATGAACAACTCTTGATTGCATTTTCAAAAGGAATCCGCAAGTTTAATCTGGGAACAGAATTCCTGGGAAGATACTATGACGCGGTGGCAGAGTTCGTAAAAGAAAACGCCAAGAACCCGGATCCAGTAAAGATCATCAACCTGCCGGAATACGCAAGGGCGCGTCTTGTGCCATATCTGGAAGAAAGAATGAAGACCCTTTGCAGGTTCTAAAAACCAAAAGTCTTAAAACACAATTGAATTCGTTGTATATAAAAGTTATAATGCTTATAGGAAAAATCATCCAGAGCACCTTATTTTCATCAGGGGGAGGACAGGATACACAGGATATGGATATTCTCCAATTCCACAGAAGGAACATAAAAATATGAGTGAAAAAAGCGTAATCGATAATATACAGAAGCACTATCGCGAATTCTCGCCTACAGAGCGGAAGGTAGCGGATTGTGTATTAAGACATCCAAATCAGGTAACAGAATATACGGTCAAGGAACTGGCTATGGCAAGCGGGGTAAGCGAGGCGACCGTCGTGCGGATGTGCCAGCATGCGGGATACACCGGCTACTGGCCGTTCCGTACCATGCTGGCCCGCGATATGGGAATGATGGGAAGAGAAGAAAAAAGGGATAATGACCAGGCCAATATCGTGGCCGGCATATTCCGGAAATATGCGGATATCATGCAGAATCTCAGCAGCAAGATCGATCTGGATGCCATGAGCACATGCGCCAGGCTTATTGACAATTGCCATGAGGTGCATGTGATCGCGGCGGGAGATACAGGAACCCTGGCGAAGCATATGGGATTCTGTCTGGGCAGGATCGGGATCAAGGCGACTTACAGCGGACTTGCGGATTATTATCTGAATACCATCAACCTTGCCGATGAGAATGACGTGCTGATCGCCATATCAAAGTCGGGGATAACCAAGACGGTCATTCAGGGAGCCGAACTTGCGAAGGAAAAGGGGCTGAAGGTGATCGCCATTACAGAATACGGCAACTCGAAGCTGGGAGAATTGGCAGATCACGTCCTTCTTTCCAAAGGGGATTCCTCCCGCTTTGATTATTATAAGAACTATAATCACTTAAGCGAGACGGCGGTGATCGAGGCGCTTCTGGAACTGGTCAAGAACGTGGACAAGATCGTGGAGAAACGTGCGGACCAACTGGAGTTTATGCTCTCAGAGGCGAAATTATAGCAAGTTTGTGCAAGAATGTAAGGTGCGGGATAGAATAAGCGCCGCAATAGGATAGAGAGTTTTTAGAGTAGGCTGTGGCAGAAGATACAAGTTATGTTTTGCCGTAGCCTTATTTTCGTACGGCATATTACTTATCCTGTGACCAAAGGACATTGGATGGAATATAATATTACAACTAGTTCTATATCGGGAGGCATTATGCAGACAGTCACCCAAAAAACGCTGGAAGACACGATGTATTATGGGGATATCCCTGTATTTGTCTATAAGATCAACTATCCTTCCTTTACCACCACATGTGACGAAACCGCCGGCAGGGCCATAAATGCCTACTATGCCAAGAGGGCAATGGATACGGAGGAATATTGCCGGAATATCCTATTTGCGCAGGCAGCAGAGGATAAAAGGTATCATCAAGATGGGCTGCCATTCAACAGCTATACCCTGGAGGTGGTCTATCAAATTACTTATAATGCCGGGTGCATTACCAGTTTATATACGGATACCTATACCTATATGGGAGGGGCGCATGGCGAGACAAAGCGGACATCCGACACATGGGACTTTGTGACTGGGAATCGGTTAAAACTGGCAGACGCCTACCCGCTTACGCCTGCTTCTCTGTACCAACTGCACAGATCGATAGCAAGGCAAATCGCTAAACGGTTAAGAGAAACCCCAGGCTCATATTTTGAGGATTACAGATCTCTGTTAAGGGATACTTTTAATGTGAATAGTTTTTATTTACAGCCGGGCAGCGGAGTTATCTATTACCAGCAGTATGACATAGCGCCATATTCCACGGGAATCCCGGAATTCTATTTTCCTCTGCGTTAACCCCTATTTTTGTGCAATATGTAGAAAAATAACGACGAGCCACAAAAGTTTTGAAAATAGTTGACAACATGGCTGTCAATTCAAGAATCAAGCATTTGGGTCTGCCTGCAGTGAGAGGCGAAGAAGTGTATATAGCAAGGATAGCGGAACATTTCCTATGACAAGAACGGAAAGAAGCGTCCTATCAATCCGTTCTTGTTGGCAGACAGCGCCAATCCATACGAGGTTATGCCAGTTGCAGGAATGCTGTCAAACCCGAAGGAATCGTTTCTTTTTGAATCTTTTATTCCGATTTTTCCAAAGTTCTCACCGGCTTACCGTATGCGCCTTCGTATGCTCTGCCCCAGCCGGTTATTACGGAGAACAGCAGTACCAGGAACAACGAGAAGCAGTAAAACATGAATCCGCTTACCTGGGTAACGGATAAGGCATCTGCATATTCATATCCGGCCGTAAGGGAAGATCCGATGAATACGAATACGCTCAGAAACGGAACTGCCAGGACGATGGAATTGGCAAATCCATCCAGCAGATTGGCCCGGCGGTATGGGTGCAGGCCGACACGTTTCCCAATCTCGTTCTGGATCTTTCCGAAGGTAGCCATGGAGGCGCTGGTCACGCCGCCGAAGAACATGGTTGTGATGGAGATCCCAAGCATCATGGCAATCTCTGCACCGCGGGTAGTCTGGCCAAATTTGCTGTCCAGGATCATATTGGTAATCTTCTCCAAGGCTCCGGCAGCAGTGAGTACGCCCATGATTCCATATACGGAAAGTACAAGGGTGATGGTTGCGATCATCCCATTGATACCATCGGTGAGGAATCCGGCAGGCGCGCCGTCCTTGACGGATAGGATGCTGCTTGGGGGCAGAAGGTGGAAAGCCAGTCCCACGATGGTTCCCAGAATCAGTCCGACGGTAATGGCTTTATAAATATTTCTGGTTTTTACGGCGGTAACCAGCATCACCACTACAGGAACCAGCATGACCAGCGTGGCAGGGTTCATATTTTGAGTAAGTATCTCCTCTGCGCCGCTGCCAAGCGTTCCGCCGCCTCCAAATATCCAGAACAGTACAAAAGAGATCGCACCGGCAGTTAGCGAGTATTTCAATCGGCTGGTCACGCACCCGCCTACATCCGCGAAGCCGGATTTTTCCGTGTATTCTTGGGTGCCCGCAGATATAATCGTCGTATCAGAGATGGGAGCCAGGTTGTCGCCAAAGATTCCGCCGGATACGATGGCGCCTGCCAGTGCGGACGGATTGCTTCCCAGCAGGATGCCGGCTGCGTAGAAGATAGGGAAGCAGGTGAACATGGTTCCCAGGGAGGAGCCGGTAGCGGAAGCTATGATACATACGGCAAAAAAGGTAAATGCCGTAAATAAGCCGCCGCCCACATGCAGTTTATCGGCGAGCCATACAAAGCCGGTGGAAATATTGGCAGCCTTGATCATGGCAGAAAACATGCCGATGATCAGCAGCAGGACGGTAACCGGAATGGCCTCTTTCGCGCCGTCATAGACGGCTTCCCAGAAGCGGTCATAGTGTCCTTTCTTAGTGAAGACGGCGCTGATTAGCAGTGCCACGAAGGCTCCCATTGCAAGCGCGTACATTTCAAATGCTTTCAATACGATAAAATATAAGATGCAGAAGAATAGGAAGATGCATACCGGAAGGAATGCAGCCATCCATCCCCCTCTGAATTCGAGTTTTTTCTTTTCCATATCAGGTGTTTCTCCTTTGTAGTGTTAACTTTGTTCCTTTATAGGAAAGTTCTCCTTTCGGAGAACTTGGGGACTAAAATAGCCCGCTCAAAAGCGGGCATAGTGAATCAGACGGTTTGGATTAAAAGATGTAAAAGCCCTCTTCACCAAAATCGTCATCATCAAGGTTATCAAATTCATGTAAGAAATAATCCATATCCAGAAGTTCGTCGTCACTCATGTCATGGACTTCTTTAGAAGTCATACCTTCTGGTGGATTTTTAATGTACTGTTCCCTTAGTTCCTTTGCGAGTTCTGCTTCTGTTATACGTTTCATAGTGTGGCCTCCGTTCTTAAGATATATTGAGTTTATCATGAGAAAAGAGGTTTTGGAAGATATGAAAACGAGGCAGGCGAACGACATCTATGTTTTTGCATAGCCTTTTCGTATAATTCATGCAAAGGAACAGGATTATGATTAAAATATAGTTCTAAAAATAGCATGGTTTTTCCACAGTTCGGACATTTTAAAGGATCGTAACCAAAAGAATGTAAGATTGAATCACGCCACCTATTGAGTGAAAGAAAAAAGTTATGTTTTTCTCTGGAAATGGCTTTTCGTAAAAAATTGTCAGAATTACGGTGACGAGCGTAAATACCATAATAGCGAATCATTTTAAAATGTTTTTCAGGGATGTGTTGTGTTAAGCGGTCAATGAATTCCAAAACAGGAACAGTTTCTGTAATAAGTTTATTGTCTTCATGACGGTTGTAATGGAAGGTGACAAAATCACCATCGTAAGAATCAATGCGAGAAGTAGCAATAACAGGTCTGCCAAGATAACGACCGATATATTTGATAACCTGAGAAGGATTACACTTGTTAGGCATGGCGCGAACATAAAAACCATTTTTATCTTTTGCATAGATAGCAGATTTTACTTTTTTGAAAGCTGGACCTATTTTTTGATGGAGTTCATTTAAAAGAGCAGTTTGGAACGCATCACGTAAAAAATGATAGTTAAAATGTTTGAAGTGTCGCCAGGAAAGAGTATTACCAACACCACCTTCAGAAACAAGGCAGTGAATGTGAGGATTCCATTTTAAATCTCTGCCAAAGGTATGAAGGACGCAAATAAATCCAGGAGTAAATAATTCAGATTTATTTTCTTTATGGAACATACGAGAAATCACGCTGTTGACTGCCGAAAAAAGGCAGTTAAGAAGAGAACGGTCTTTAAGAAAAAAAGGCCGCAAAGAATCATCAATGGTAAAAACACAATGCCGATGTTGTACATCAATAATCTTAAAAGACATAGCAGTAGTTCTGTCAATGGAATACATGTTACCACAAGTTGGACAGAAGCGAGAATGACAACGAAAAGCAGTAAATTTGAAATTACCACAATTGGGACAAATATACATGGCGCCACCATAAGATGGATCGCCACAATGAATCATTTTTTCTACATTCTCAACAATAGCATCACGAGGATGTTGAAGATAAATCATTTCTTCATAATGTTCGATAAAAATTTTTTGTAAGATATTCATAAGACCATTATGAAGCAAAATGAAGCAAAAAGAAACCCCTATCCCTCATGATTGAGGGGCAGGGGAGTTGAAGTGTCGAAGACACTATTTTTACTTCTTAATTAAATGTTTCTTTCACTCTGCATGGTATTCATCTTCCCAAAGACCTGGGGGCTTGATGGAGTATGGACAGCGCCGGCGTTACCCAGTGTTGTCTGGCACTGGCAGGACTCATCCTGCTAAAAATGCTGGACAAACGAATGCTTGGGAAGGTAAAATGAGCACGTAACAAAGTTGAAAAGTGTTACGTGTAAAATTGAAAAATGTTACGTGTCAAACCTACACAACTGGTGCGTAAAATTGATCGGGAGGAGGATATCGCATGGGAGAGCAGTTAACGCGAAGTGACGTCAAGAAGATAAAGGAAGAGATTGAATACCGGAAGCTGGTGGTCCGCAAGAGGGAACTGGAAGCGGTAAAAGAGGCTCGGGCACAGGGAGACTTAAGCGAGAACTTTGAATACAAGGCAGCGAAGCAGGATAAAAACCGCAACGAAAGCAGGATACGCTATCTGGAGCGGATGCTCAAGAACGCCAGAATCATCTCGGATGATTCCGGGGAAGATGAAGTAGGGATTAATAATACGGTAGAAGTATATTTCGAGGACGATGATGAGACAGAGACCTACCGTCTTGTCACCAGCGTGCGCGGCAATTCCCTACAGGGCCTGATCAGCATAGAATCCCCGCTGGGGAAGGCCATCAAAGGTCGAAAGGCGGGAGACCGCGTAAAGGTTAAGACCAATGGCGACAATGGATATTACGTGGTGGTCAAGAAGATAGAGAAGACTACGGATGATTCCAATGATACCCTAAGAAAATATTAATTGGAGAAGGGTGCCAAGGAAGACCCAAAACGCGATTCACCCGGAAATGCTGTACACCTCCGGCACAATCCTGTGCGTGGAAATTTATAGGCAGTTATTCAGTTAACTGGTAGAGATGCACAGCCAATTATGAGCATACATAAATTATCGTCTAAAAAATATTTAGTTGTATAATAAATTGGTTTGATCTAGTTGATTAACCATACAACAAATTGCGGAAGGTAAAATTGTGGAAAAAGGTTGCAAAGAAACTGGAAAGTAGTATAATTAACGTTGTATAAAACAGAACAACGGGGAGCTTGCAGATATGGAGCAGGCTGAGAGTAGGCTGATATTGCCTTGACCCATAAACCTGATTTGGATAATGCCAACGTAGGGACATAACGTATGTAATCAGACGGATATGCCGAAGGCGGCATATCCGTTTTTCACTCTTTCGTGATATTCATATGCATAATATTACGGTATTTTGAGCCTACGGTACGCTCTAACTCAAACGGCTCGCCCTGTGGAGTCGGAAATTGCTTAAGGAACGTGCGGATTGCGTGAATATCGTCCTCTGCCAGTTCAAACTTGAATATCTGCGCGTTGGATTCTACGTGCCTGCTGTTGCGGACTCCTACGATAGCGCCGGCAACGCCGTCCTGGCTTAGGATGTACTTGGTTGCGACATTGGAAATGCTGGCGTCATATTTTTCCGCAATTCCCTTTAGAAGTACAAGCAATTCCTGGTAACCATCCCAGCCCAGAGAATCTTCGATGATCTGAAGGTATTTTACTTGGGAACGGGTCTCGGGCTCCGCGGCTTTCCTGCCCATCCATTTCTCTGCCAGGAATCCGCCGGAGAGGGTTCCGTAGCATAATAGCTTGATATCATTTTCTTTGCAGTAGTCCAGCATTTTCCGCTCCGTACGGCGGTCAAATACGGAATACTGCGCCTGCATGGAGACTACCGGAATTCCGGCATCCACCAGTTCTTTTAAATGTGCCGTATCAAAGTTGGTCACGCCGATGTTGCGGATTTTTCCCTTTTCTTTTAAGCGCATCAGGTCGCCTGCGGTCTCGATACATCCCGGCACATCATAGTCCCACCAGTGGAACTGCACCAGATCCAGGGTGTCCCGGTTCAGGCGCATCAGGCTCCGGTCGATGATCTTTTCAGTAAATTCATAGTTTACCTGGCTTAAGTAATTAATATCCGGCACATATTTCGTATGTATCTGGATATCGTCAGCGGAAAAGCCATGGCCGTTCTTGAGTTCCGTTACAAACTGGCCGATGAATTCCTCCGCGCCTGTGTAGATATCCGCACAGTCAAACGTCGTAAATCCTTGCTCTACCAGCATGTGAAACGCCTTCATAACATCCTTAAGATCCAGGCTGCCCTGCAGGCTGTGGCCTTTTGATAACTGCCAGCAGCCATTTAACACCCTGCTGATCGTATAATCCTTGGCTAATTCCATTCTCTGTGTCATTTTTTTCCCTCCATATCGAAACTTAATTAGTCTTCATTTCCCTTATAAATATCTTCCACAGTACAGTCGGCGTGGCTGAATGTCCGCTTACCGATCCGCGTAATCTTAAAACGTGCGCCGCAATTGGGATCCGGACAAGCGATCACGCTATCCGAGAGCATCCAGTCATTTTCATGCAGTTCTCTTTGCTTAGCCGGAAGAAGCGGAAGCAGGGCGGCAAGGGAATACATGGAAAATGAGGTGGTCTGCGGAAAGACCAGATTTTCTCCGATGACCAGGAAGTAGTCCCCTTCCTTATGGCTGCATACCATGGGCTTGTCTGAGGCGATAACCTCGACCTTTAAATCGTACAATGTAAATTCATCATGCTTCATAGATAAACATCCTTTCCGGCGAAATAAAAAAACCTGTCCTTGAATAGATTCATTCAAGGACAGGTATAAAACCTGCGGTACCACCTTGTTTGGTATAAAATATACCCTCTTTCACAGAGTGCCATCACACTCCTGACCCTATAACGCTGGTCTTGCGTCTCAGTTACTTGATAAACGTTCACTTCGCCCTCCGAGGCCCACTTGCTGCTACTGACATCTGTCCGGCTTCCACCATCCCGGATTCGCTGAAGACCGTTTCACAGCCTAACTTCCTCATCTTCGGTTTTAATTTTTAACATTATAGCACCGCGCACCAGGAAATGTCAACAATCAAAGATCTGCCTTTATATCCGTTTTTTTACCAAAGACATGAGCAGAAGCGGGCCAAGGAGGAGAACCTGGAGAAAATCAGGCGGGCATTAAAGTCAGACGAGACTGGTCAGGTTATTCTGGTATCTGGAGAGTCCGAAACCGGGAAAACGGTTCTTGAAATTCTCAAAAAGGTAAATAAAAGCGTATTGCTATTGTGCGTACAAGTTGGTATTATATAGTTAAATGGAAACACTAAGATTTCAGGCATTTGCTGATATTCGCGAAGATTACGGTATATGATTTATGAGGTAACTACCACCGGTCAAGCCGATGCCGATTTAAGGGGCATATATGAGTTTATTGAATGCATAGGGCAGCTTTTATATACCTGATAAGGATGCGAGGCCTTCCATACAATTCATAATTATATTGATACAGAACAATTTTCTTATTGTTTTTTTAAGTATTTTGTTGGAGTGATTTGCTTATATTTTTTGAAACATCTGATAAAATAACTGCTATCATTAAAACCGCAATGATAAGCGACTTCTGTAATAGAAAGATCTTCTGTTTCTAATAAATAGCAAGCCTTTTCAATACGATAATAGTTGAGATAGTCGATAGGCGTACGGTGAATGACAGTACGAAATATACGACAGAAATATTTTGGGGACATACCGGCAATTCGGGAAAGAGTATCTAAAGTAATTGGTTGAGAGTAATTGCCTTCTATGTATTCTAAAACAGGTTTTAACTGTTGGATTTTTAGATGACGGATACGTACGGGCGTATCTGTCTTTTTTTTAAAATAACCTTCACGAAAGAGAATGCCATAAAATTGGAATAGTCCACCAAGAACACTCATTTCCCAACCAGAAAAACGGATTCGGGCTGCGGAGAACAGAGAATGAAGACAGACTGATAGATCAGAAGATAGGCAACTAAAATGTTCGTGTATGGAGAGCTGTTCATATTCGGTTTTTCTCAGATATTGACGCACTGCATGGGTATGCATTAAAAGTGTAGTAGGATCAAACACAAGACATTCATAGATACAGTTTTCAGGTTCCCCTCCGTGAATTACCCCTCCTGCAATATAAATCAGATCCCCGGCATGAGCAAGGAATTCTTTGTCATTAAGGTAGATTCGCATATTACCTTTACATATATGTAGAAGTTCAGTTTCTTGATGCCAATGAAATGGCATTGTATAACGGGGATGATGTTGGTCAATATCATAATAAGCGAGGGGAAAGTCGTTAGTTCCATGTTGTCTTTTTTCATTATAATCCAAATAGTGCATGTTACCTCCAAAAAGTGAATATTATCCCATTTTTTGCAATTATATCACAGGAAATAGGGGAAACGCAAACTTATAATGTGAATATAAGAAGATTTGGAGGTGCAAATATGGGAAAAAACAGATTGATTGGCAGTTATCCGGTTATTGGAATACGTCCCACGATTGATGGTAGAAGAGGATATCTAAATGTGCGTGAAACTTTAGAAGAACAGACAATGAAAATGGCTCGTGCAGCAGCAGAGCTCTTTGAAAACAATCTGAAATATTCTAACGGAGAGGCCGTAAAGACTGTGATTGCGGATACGACTATTGGTGGCGTAGCTGAGGCTGCCGACTGCGCAGACAAGTTTAGAAAAGAGGGAGTAGAAATTACACTAACTGTCACGCCTTGTTGGTGCTACGGGGCAGAAACCATGGATATGGATGCCTCAACTATTAAAGCAGTTTGGGGATTCAACGGAACGGAACGACCAGGCGCGGTATATTTAGCAAGTGTATTGGCAACCCATGCTCAAAAGGGGCTTCCGGCCTTTGGAATTTACGGTCATGATGTACAAAATGCTGATGCAAAGGAGATTCCAGAAGATGTCAAAGAAAAATTGCTTCGTTTTGGCAGGGCGGCAATAGCTGCAGCTACTATGAGAGGAAAATCTTATCTTCAGATAGGTTCTATGTGTATGGGAATCGGAGGATCTATCATTGATCATGATTTTATCGAATCATATCTTGGAATGCGTGTGGAATCTGTTGATGAAGTTGAAATTATTCGTCGTATGGAAGAGGGGATTTATGATGAAAAAGAATTTCTGAAGGCACTTTCCTGGACAAAAAAACACTGCAGGGAAGGTTTTGATAAAAATCCACTAGAAACACAAAAAACAAGAGAAGAGAAGGATCAAGATTGGGAATTTGTAGTCAAGATGATGTGTATTATTAAAGATCTGATGAATGGAAACGAAAATCTTCCGAAAGGATGTGAAGAAGAACAGTGTGGACATAATGCACTTGCTGCAGGATTCCAGGGACAGAGACAGTGGACAGATTTTTACCCCAATGCAGATTTTGCAGAAGCTCTTTTAAATACTTCATTTGACTGGAATGGGGCAAGAGAGCCGTATATTTTGGCAACAGAAAATGATGTGCTAAACGGTTTGGGTATGATGTTCATGAAACTCCTTACAAATCGTGCACAGATTTTTGCGGATGTACGGACTTACTGGAGTCCTGAAGCAGTGGAAAAAGCTACAGGATATCAGCTGGAAGGGAAGGCGAAAGAGTCATCAGGATTTATACATTTGATTAATTCTGGTGCAGCATGTTTGGATGCCAGTGGTGCAGTAAAGGACGAAAGTGGAAATGCTGTAATGAAACAGTGGTTTGATATTACAGAAAACGATCAGGATAGGATCATGGAAGCTGTGACATGGAATCCGGCGGATTTTGGATATTTCCGTGGTGGGGGATATTCTTCTCGTTTTTTAACGGATTCTGAGATGCCAGTGACTATTATGCGTCTTAACTTAGTAAAGGGATTAGGGCCAACAGTGCAGATTGCGGAAGGATGGACAGTAAATCTTCCAGAAAAAGTATCAGATATTCTCTGGAAACGAACGGATTACACTTGGCCATGTACCTGGTTTGTACCGAGAGTTACGGGAGAGGGAGTTTTTAAGACTGCCTATGATGTAATGAACAATTGGGGAGCGAACCATGGAGCCATCAGCTATGGACATATAGGAGCGGATTTGATTACCCTTTGTTCCATATTACGTATTCCTGTTTCCATGCATAATGTACCAGAAGAAAAAATATTCCGTCCTGCTGTTTGGAATGCTTTTGGGATGGATAAAGAAGGACAGGATTATCGGGCGTGTGCTACATATGGGCCGTTATATAAGTAAGGAAGAGCGGAGATGGAAGAAATTATTTAAGAATGATAAGGAGTGGAATTATGTATCAAGTGACTGCAATTTTAATCGGCGCGGGACTTAGAGGCGCGAAAGCATATGCAACATACGCAAAAGAATATCCCGCCAATTTTCGTATTAAAGCTGTGGCAGAACCTAATGATGTACGCAGAGAATCCTTTGCAAAAGAGTATGAAATTTCGGATGAATTTTGTTTTAAAGATTACAAAGAAGTCCTGGAACGACCTAAGTTTGCAGACTGTGTTTTAGTGTGCACTCAAGATCATGAGCACTTTGAACCGGTTATGCTGGCGCTCCGCAAGGGATACCATGTACTGTGCGAAAAACCGATGTCAGTAGAACGAGAAGAAATGTTGCTTATGGAAAAAGCGGCTGCCGAATATGACAGAGTTCTGTCAGTATGCCATGTCCTAAGATACTCTCCGTTTTTTAAGAAGATAAAGAGTCTGCTTCAAGAAGAGATTATCGGAAAATTGATTAACATAAGGCATACCGAGAATGTTGGTTTTTGGCATTACGCACATAGTTTTGTAAGAGGAAACTGGAGGAACAAAGAACTTTCATGTCCGATTATTATGGCAAAATGTTGCCATGATCTGGATATTCTTCTTTGGCTTGCAGGAAGCCGCTGCTCTAAGATACAATCTTTTGGTGATCTAACATTTTTCAGGACCGATAATGCTCCAAATGAGGCGCCAAAGTATTGTATGGATGGATGCCCTCATATGGAATCATGCCCCTACTATGCTCCGCGATTTTATTTGGAACATCCAAAAGCGGTTGAAGATAAATTGATCTATGCAGTAAGTGAAGAGATAGATTCAGACAGGGTAATGGAGAAACTGGCATCTGGCCCTTATGGAAGATGCGTATTTTACTGTGATAATAATGTATGTGACCATCAGATTGTTAATATTGAGTTTGAAAATGGGGTACGGGCAGATTTCACGATGTCAGCTTTTTCGAAGGAATGTTTTAGGGAGATTTTGCTTATGGGAACAAAAGGCCAGATATGGGGAAACATGGAAAAAGGAGAAATTATTGTGGATGATTTTGTCTCAGGCAGCCGAACCAATATTCAAGTACATACACCCGAAGGAGGGCACAGTGGAAGCGATACTGCAATGATGAGAGAATTTACTGCTTTGATCGCTAATGATGGAAAAGGGATCAGGACGACTGACGTTTCCGTTTCGGTAGACAGTCATCTTATGGCATTGGCAGCAGAAGAATCAAGACAATATGCAAAAATAATTGATTTTAGGGAGTTTAGAGGAAGGACTTCATGAGGGTATTTAGAAATTGGAAAAGATATTTTGAAGCAGTAATAATCATTGTATGTATGATAATAATTGGAGGATGTAGTAAAAAAGAAGAACAGGAATGTGTAGAGATTACCCTTGTGCATGGGTATGGAGGAACGCTGGAAAGCTATAAGATGATGCAGGAAATATACAATGGTTTTTCAGAGAAAAATCCGGATATTAAGCTAAACTGTATTGAATATATGAATAATGAAATTGCAGTAGAGAAAGCAAATGATATGCTTGCAGTGGGAGAAATTCCGGATATTGTCAGTACAAACAGTCTGTCTTATTATGTGGATAATGCGATAAAGGCTGGAATGGCTTTAAATTTAATGCCGTATTTAGAGGCAGATCCTGAATGGAAAAGACAAATTCATCCTTCTGTATTTGAAACATGGGAAACTGATGATGGAAGGATATATACGATTCCAGATGCTTTGGAATTAAGTGGATATTGGTATAATAAAAAGTATTTGGAAGAGGCGGGGGTATTGGACAAAGAGGGAAATATAAGTATACCCAAAACATGGGATGATTTTATGAATATGGTGGAGAAACTTCAGAACTGGATTGATCAGTCAGGACAAGATATTTCGGTATTTTCACTTGAAGAAGAACAATTGACAGAATTTTTATTTTTAGCAAGGCTTGCAGGGGATGGCCAATCGGGGTTGGCATCAGCACAAGATCCTGTAAATGGAATAAATAAAGAAGCCGTAGAACATGTTGTTGCAGATCTGGCACGATTGAATCAGTACTCCTGTCCGGTAGAGAATATAGAGAGTGCTCGGCAGCGATTTATTGAAGGAAAGACGGTGATTTACTTTAATGGAGTATGGGAATCAGAAGCGTTGGAACAAAGTAAGCTAAGCGATGATTATGATTGTGCTGCTTACCCTTCAAATGATGGACGTAGTATTAGTTACGTTTCACCTCCTTCGGGGTATGTTTTGGCAAAACAGCAGGATAAAAAGAAAGAGGAAGCGTGTATACGTTTTCTTAAGTATATGCTTAGTGATGAAGTGCAAAAGAGAATTGTTTTAGAGACAGGCCAGGCTCCGTGTAACCCTAAAATAGGTATGAATGATCTTCCGAATAATGTGAAACTTTTAAGCAAGGCAGTTGATGCAGTTAATAAAGGTGATGAACAGATAAAAACGATTACCAGTGCATGGGAATATGACAAATGGAAGGTTGTGGATGATTATTTGGAACAAAGTATGAGTAATGGTTCTAAGTTGAATAAAATGTTAGAAGAACTTGATGCAAAATAGGGTGTGAGATGAAGAAAGAGGAAAAGGATAAAAAGAAATATTCTCTGCGAATCAGGATGTTAGAAATTAATGTGGGGATTGCTTTGGTTAGTTTCCTGTTATGTGGAGTATTGTTTATATGTTCTGTCAGTTGGGTAATAGGAAAATATATTGACCATGATTTGGATTTTTTCTTGAAAGAAGCAGGAGAAAATATAGAAAAAAGAATGGAATATATGACAGAAGTCCTGAATGAATTGCGCTCCTCAGAACTATTAATGGAGTATTTGAGAGATGGAGGGAATACATACAGTTTGGAAAAAGTTAGACAAGCATTTTCAGAGGCTGTGGATATCAATAATTCGTCTAACCGTGGGGATGAAGGAATGCCGTTGGTGGATTGTGTCTATCTTTTCCGAAATAGCGGCGAATATATAACAGATTTTTATTACGCTATAGTTCCGGGGGATCAAGAAAAGAGTGATCAGATCATTGCAAATGTGTGGAAGGTATATAGGGATACTAGGGACAATGAAATTGGCTTTGAAACTTATTGCTATAGAGATGGAAAGAGTTTATATTTAGCATGCCCTATTTTAAATGATTCTTTGGAGGAGCAGGGCAGTCTTGTATTTCGATTAAATATAAAGACTATATACAGTCTAATGAATCAAGTTGGTGATTACAGAGGGGGAGTTTGCGCAATATATACAAAGAAAGGGAATATTCTGGAAACGTATCCTAAAAATGTGGATTTATTAGGGAAAGATTGGAAAGAAGTTTCACATAATACTCCGTATATAGGAAAGATTGGAGAGGAGAAATACAGATTGTATAATCATGAACTGTGTATGGACCTCCGAGTTGCCATAGGGATACCAGAGAATTATGCAATTAAGATATTGTATGATTCTATAGATATTTATGTAGTCGGAATTATAGCGATCATTATAGCTGGGATACTTAGTTTTGGAGTGTTTACAATTAAGATGACAAGTCCTATTGAAGAAGTCAATGAAAAATTGAAGCTAGTTGGACAGAGAAATTTTCAAGCAAAACTTCCAGATTATGATAGTAAGGAGTTTCATGCAATCAGTTGTGGATTTAATCAGATGACAAAAGAAATAGACTATCTGGTAAATGAAGTGTATGAAAAACAGATACTGATAAAAGAAATGGAGCTGAAATTTCTTCAAACCCAAATGAATCCTCATTTTATGTTTAATGTATTAAATGCATTAGCGCTACAAGCACAGATAGACGGGAATCGGGAGTTAAGTAAAAAGATATCCACATTTTCACAGTTGATACAAGCAAAAATTTATCGGAGTGATACTGAGAAAGTTCAGATAAAACAAGAACTAGAATATGTCAAATACTATTTAGAGATTCAGGAATTTAGATATGAAAACAATTTAACATATTCGATTCAAATGGAAAAAGGAGTTGAGGAATATTACATACCCAAACTATGTATTCAATTAGTGGTAGAAAATGCAATAGTACATGGTTTGGAACCGAAACTTGGAAAAGGAAATGTCGAAGTAGATATAAGAAAAGAAGATGAACATATATGCATTTGTGTAAATGATAATGGAATCGGATTTGATATGGATGGAGAAGTTCTGCTACCTTTGAAAGCAAAAGAGGCGGATAAAGTGCATAATAGAGTAGGACTTAATAATGTAAACAATATTATCAAATTAATGTATGGAAATGAATTTGGGATACATATTTTTTCTAAAAAGGGAAAAGGAGTAAGAGTAACGATATACCTTCCTACTGATATTGGAGAGGAGATATAAAAATGGATCTGATGGAGTTGTGCCATGGAATAGGACTAAGTGAAGAGGCTGTAAATAAAATAGATGTTATAAGGCAGAAAAATAAAATGTATGAAGACATGAAACATCTTTTCAAAAATAACAGAGACGAATTTTATAAAATACTGATGTCGAAGAACGATACAGAACTGTCTTTTCTATATTATTATTGCCAATTTGCTTGTGATACTTATGAAGCATATAAAAAGAGAGGAATCGAGGATAAAATTTTTTGGGATACTTTTCTTGATATTCGGATTTGGAGTGATGATTATTTCCGCAAGACAGGGAAGTGTGGACTTGATTATTATGTACATGACTGGTTTTGGCGTGCGTTGGAACTAAAACTTTTCAGACTTGGAAGGCTGGAATTTGAGGAGATGAAAGCAGATGAAGAAATTCAGGGAACAAATAGTTGTATCAAGAAAGGGGAATCAGTAATTAGCATACATATACCAGAAGGTGATCCGTTGACTCCGGAGGTATGCCAGGAAGCGCTGGAAAAAGCATATCATTGGTTCGGAAAAGAAAGGCAGTATTTTTGTCATTCTTGGCTTTTATTTCCAGAACTTCGGAAGTTACTTCCTCAAAAATCGAATATTCTTCTTTTTCAGGATTTCTTCGATATTAAAAAAGTGGATTATAGAGAGCGGGAGGCAGAACTGAGGATATTTGGAGAGATTGGGTTACGGGTAATAGATTATGCCGAAGAGACTTCCCTTCAGAAACACGCTAAACAATTCCTGCTTTCAGGTGGAAGCCTTGGGAATGGGTGGGGGATATTAAAAAAGTAGGAAATTATTTTGATTCGTTATCCGCTGACTTAAAATCAAAATCATCGTATAAATCGGAGGATTCAATATGAACTGGAAAATAGAAGATAAAGAATATAAAAAAGAAAAGATAGAATTTATCGGCAATAAGATGTGTATAGGAAACGGCTATTTTGGATACAGAGGAACCTTGGAGGAGTATGGAAAAGAACAGCTTGTTGCATGTACGGTATCAGAAATATTTGATGATAATGGTAACGGCTGGAGGGAACCAGTAAATGTGCCAAACGGACTCTACACTTGGGTAGAATATGAGGAAAAAAAACTTTCCGTGTTAGAAACAAAAATTGAAAAACACGTTCAGGAACTTCACTTTGACACTGGTATACATAGAAGAAAGACCGTGTTTTCGACAGAAGATGGACAAAGAATTACTGTAGAAGCAGAAAGATTTGCTAGTTTAGAAGATATTCATCTTTTGGTGATGAGATATCAAGTGACTGCGGATAAGGATTTGGATATAAAAATACATACTGGAATTGATGATGATATATGGAACATAAATGGAAATCATTTTAAAAACAAAGAATATATAGAAAAAGACGGTGTTACTGGAATGATCTGTAAGACAATTGAGAATACCGCAAATATAGCGGTTGCAGAAAAAAAACAGGCTCTGTCGCCGGAAGGAAAAACCGAAAATCTCAAAAACGGATCGGTTATTCATGTTAATTTGAAAAAAAGTGTTCCTTATGTAATGGAAAAATATATAGCAATATGTAAAGAAACAGACTGTACAGATGTGTGGGAAGCGGCTGTTAATTGTTGTCAACAGGCAGAACAGAAAGGGTATGATAGGCTTAAGGCAAAGCAGAAAGCATTGTGGGGTAAAAGGTATGAAAAACTCGGAATCGAAATAGAAGGCGATGAAGAAGCAGAAAAAGCAGTTCTTTATAGCGCATATCTTCTTTATAGTTCTGCACCAGAGCATACAGACAGAGTGGCGATTCCAGCACGTGGACTCTCGGGGCAGGTATATAAAGGGGCGATGTTTTGGGATACGGAAATATATATGTTACCCATGTTTGCATTTTGTGATCCGAAGATTGCGAGAAATCTCGTGATGTACAGAGTGAAAAATTTGCAGGGAGCTTATGAAAAAGCTTCGGAGTATGGATATGAAGGAGCATTTTATCCGTGGGAGAGTCAGGAAACAGGTAGAGACGGATGTACCCACTATAATCTGACGGATATATTCACCGGACGTAAAATGAGGACTTATTTCCGTGATAAGCAGATACATATCAGTGCGGATGTGGTATACGGACTTTGGAAATACATGAACGTCACAAAAGATAATTCTATTTTGAAGGAAGGAGCAGCGGAAGTTATCTTGGAGTGCGCGCGTTTTTTCTGGTCTTATGCGTACTATAAAAAAGGAAAAGAGCAGTATGAATTCCTTGATGTGACAGGAGCAGATGAATATCACGAGAGAGTAAATAATGATGCCTATACAAATTATATGATCCGTTTAACGGCTAAGGCGACGCTGGATGTAATCAGTTATCTGAAAAGTAAAGAACCGGAAATGTATAAGAAGGTGATGGATAAGCTGGATTATTGGGAAGAAGAAGAGAATATCCGAGATCTTTATGAGAAAATCTATCTGCCTAAGCCAAATGATAGTCTGGTGATTGAGCAGTTCGACGGGTACTTAAAAGAAGAGGATTTATCTATACAAGAACTTTATTCAAGAATTATAAAACCGAACGAATATCTTGGAAGTCCATGTGGTCTGGCCGTCAATACGCAGATCATAAAACAAGCAGATGTAATATTGCTTTTGAGTCTATTAGGAAGTGATTTTACAGATGAGGTGAAAGAGAAAAACTGGAGTTATTATGAGCCTAGGACAGAGCATGGCTCTAGTTTGAGTACCTGTATTTATGCTCTGCTGGCTGCGCAGATAGGAAAAACAGAGTGGGCCTATCAATATTTAATGAAAGCTGCGCAGATTGACTTGACTGGAGACTACAAATTATATCTGGGAGACTTGTATATTGGTGGTACCCATCCCGCGGCAAATGGGGGAACATGGATGGTTTTGACGCAGGGGTTTGCAGGACTGGAAGCAGAAGAAGATGGTGTCCATTTTAGTCCGCATTTGCCTGAAAAGTGGAGAAAATTAAAGTTTCGATTCAACTATGGCGGAAGCAGATATCGTGTGGAAATCACGAAAGATATATTGAAAATAATAGGTGAAGACGCAGCAAAAGAACTCCGGGTGACATATATGGGAAATATATATACATGCTCTGCCGGAAGTACATTAAAAATACAGATGGAGAATCGGGAGGGAAAATAAATGCAGTATAAAGCCATTTTTTTTGATTGGGATGGAACAGCGGTAAAAAGTAGAAAAGAACCCGTGGATTCAGTCGTAGAACTGATGAAAAAATTACTTTCTAAAGATGTGAAGATGATTATTATCAGTGGAACAACATATGACAAGATAGCAGATGGAAAACTACACGAATATTTTACAAAGCAGGAACTTGGCAATCTTTATCTTGGATTGGGACGTGGCGCTCATAATTATTCATTTAAAGAAGGAAAGCCACTGTTGCATAAGGAATTTCTCCCGTCACAAGAAGAAAAATTAAAAATTCATGGGAGTGTATTTTTACTGCATCAACATCTATTGCGAGAGTATGGGTTAGATTCGGACATTGTTTTTACGAGACCAAATTACTGCAAATTGGATTTGATGGTAAACCATGATCGTAGTGATAATTTATTCCTTCAGGAAGGCGAAACTGAAATGCTTCAAGATATTTTGCATAAGCATGGTATAAGAGAAGGGCTTATAGAGCTTATGAAGTTGGCAGAAGATTTTGGAAAGAAAAATGGGATAACAATTAAAGCGACTACGGACGCAAAGTACTTGGAGGCAGGTTTGACGACCAAAAGTGATAATGTGGATTACTTTGTGGAGAATGTATTAAAACCTGAAAACATCAATATGAAAGAATGTTGTTTCTGGGGAGACGAATTCATATATCTGGATAAAGGGATTCCCGGAAGTGATGCTTATATGATTACAGAAAAAACTAGAATTGCTGAATTTTACGATGTCTCAGAAATAGATGCAGAAAGACCGGAGGAGGTGAAAAGATTAGGTGGTGGCACAATGCAGTTTCATCTGTTTTTGAAACAACAGTTTGAAAGATAATAGGAATGGCATTTATGAAGGTTTCACATTTTTGACCTGTCAGTCTTTTTTGAGACGACAGGTCAAAAAAATGTAATTAAATACATAGAAATCAACAAAACTGACAAAAAAATATAAGGAAATAAATGGTTCTGTTTATTTAATGTGCACAGATATAGAGATATACTAAATCTACAATAGAATTATAAGAAATGGATCAAGGAGGAACTGGAATGAAAAAGAAAAAACTGATTAGCTTGCTTCTGGCTGCAACATGCATCGGCTCAATGGCACTTACGGGATGTGGAGAAAAAGAAAAAGGTGGAGGAAAGGAAGCAGATAATGAACTTCCGACAGTTACATTTACACATGGATATTATCAGGATGAAACCGAATGGGCTCCAGCGGCAGAGATGAGAAAGATTTATGAAGAGTTTGCGGAAATGCACAAAGATGAATTTAATTTTGTAATTAAAGCAGACCAGAGTGGGGCAGAGGGAATTTACAATACTGCACTCAATGATTTAAGTGCAGGAGAGTTTTATGATATTGCGGATTTCGGCGGATGGGATATTACAGATGCTGCTGCGAGTGCAGATATGATTATGGATTTAAAACCCTACTTGGATAAAGATGAAGATCTGAAAGCTGGTGTGGGTGTATGTTATGATCAGAACCTGACGGAAGATGGAAAGATTTATACAGTGAGAGAACAGATTGAAGGAGTAGGATTCTGGTATAATCAAGCGCTGTTTGATAAAGCCGGAGCTACAACACCTGACAAATGGACATCATGGGCAGATTTTGATGAAGCAGTAGACAAATTATCAGATGCTGGAATTTCACCATTTAGTCTTAATGCGGGATGGCCAACAAACATTCTGGCAGCAGGTTATTCACAGCGGGATGAAGATTCAAGAAAGTTCTATGCAAACGGTGGTTCTGCGAAGAGTTTTGATGATCCTACCTTTATTGGTACAATGGATTTCTTACAAAATAATGTTCTTCAAAAAATTGATGCTGCACATTTTGGACCTGGAGGAGATGATGACAACCAATATACAGAAGACTTTATAAGTGGTGATTCCGCAATGCTCTTCAACGGCGTATGGGCAACGGGGGATTTTGCAGATTGTGAAGCAGGAATCGAGAATATCAAACCTGCTGTATTCCCGACAAACGATGGAAAAACAGCTGGGCTTCTTTCAGGAGGCTGTGGTTATGTTGTGTCAGATAAACTGACTGACGAGCAGAAAAAGATTTGTATTGAATTTATCAAATATATGACAAGTCCTGAGATCGCAGCAAGAATTGTTGAAAATGGAATCGGAATGGTTCCAAGTACAGCACTTGATTATGATAAAGCAGCGGCAGAAGTAGAGAGTCCGGAAGGAAAACTTCTTGTTCAGGCTTGCCAGACACTACAAAATGCAGATGTTCAGGTGCTTGGCTGGGGAAATACCTTTGGTGATATGGAAGGCGAGATTCAGAATAAATATGCAGGACTTAAAGATGGTTCCAAGACAGCGGAAGATGTAGCAGCAGAATTGGATCAGGTACTTGCGGCTGAGTAAACTGACGTCTACGACGAACCAGTGAAAAAATGCGCGAATGGGTAAAATGTGTAAGAATCGGGGACTGTCTTAGATAGTCCCCGATTTTATGAAAGAAAGGATAGATATGAATAGAAATAGGAGAAAGTTAAGTAAGCGTAGTATATTTATCATTGTGTTCCTGCTTCCAGCAGTCATCCTGTTCGGAATAATTTATGCATATCCACTTTTGAATATCTTTGCTACGTCATTTTGCGAGTGGAATTCGAAGAATTTTGTGGCTCCGGAATTTCTTGGGTGGAAGCAAATGTTTGATAATTATATCAAGATGTTCACGATGGATAAAAATTTCCAGATGGCGTTATTGAATTCTTTAAAATGGGTAGCATTGACTCTTATAATACAGGTACCTTGGGCAGTAGTAGTTTCTCTAGTGTTGTCGAAAAAAGAGAGAGGCTGGAGATTTACACGAAATATGTTTGTAATACCAAACATTATTTCAACAGCAGCAATTGGGTTAATTTTTTTAAATTTATATAGTCCGTCAAGAGGAGTAATTACAGAGATATGTAATTGGTTTATGCCAGGAAGCGATGTAAGTGTATTAGCAGACGAAAAATGGGCTTTTTGGGGAGTGACATTTGCGTTTATACTATTTGGAGGATCTTCTTGTTTACTATTGCTTACACAGATATTTTCTATTGATACGGCAATCTATGAAGCGGCAAAGGTGGACGGGGCAAGCGGACTACAGATTGATCTGAAAATTACTCTTCCATTACTCAAACCAATGATTGGTACAGTAGCGGTGATTGCAGCTAACTATGGACTTTTACTCTATAATGAAATTGCATTAATTAGTGGAGGCGGGCCGGATAACGCAACATATAGCTTGAGTTATTATGTTTATAAAACAGCGCTCGGAAGTGAGAGGCTAAATTTTGCAAGAGGAAATGCAGCAGGTGTGATCCAGATACTTCTTGGTATTTTATTGGTGGGTACGATTAATAAGATGTTCCATAGCAGAAAGACTAACTATTAAAAGTCAAGTCTAAAATGAAAGTTTTATGAATGAATTGCAGAAATGCATTTCAGATATTTTTGAACCTTGAAAACTGCATGACAACAAGAGCATCTTTACAGGTGCTCTAAAAGGAGATATTTACAGAAAAGAATTAAGTTGTTGGAAGGTATGCTTGTCCTGATTTTTCCAGTGCAAAAATCAATCGCACAAGTTTCTTGGAGGTATGAGATAATGCAACATTATAATGCTTGCCTTCTGAACGTTTCTTTTCTAGATATACACGAAAGGATTCATCCCACTGGCAGACATATTTTGTGGCATTGTAAAGGGCATACCGAAGGTATCTGGAACCTCGTTTCTCCATATGGGAATAACAGTTATCTAACTGTCCCGATTGATAAGTGGAGGGAGACATTCCTGCATATGCGAGTATCTTATCTGCGGAATCAAAACGAGAGAAATCCCCAATCTCAGCAATGATCATTGCGCCCATCCGGTAACTGATACCAGGAATGGTAAGGATGGGAGAATGGATCTCTTCATCCATGATTCGTTTGATGGCTGCTTCGATTTCATTAATCTCAATCGTTAATTCCTGAATGAGCTTGATGGTGTGTTTTAGTTCCAAAGACTTTGCAGGCATATGAGAACCGATAGAACCTCTTGCAGCGTCACGAAACATGACAGCAGTATCTTTCCCATATCTGCCTTTAGAACTTTCAGAGAGCAGGTTGGAAAGCCTTGTGAGGTGTGCGTTTGCAACAGCATCTGCACTTGGAAATTCAGAAAGTAAAGCATAAATGGATGCCATATGAAGCGTAGGAACGAGTTTTTCCAGTTCTGGGAAAAGAATACACACAAGTCTTGAAACAGAACTTTTCAGCTTTGCCCGTTCTTTGACTTTATCAAAACGATAACGAGTGAGTGACTTTAGCTCCTCATTGTGGTAAGATGTGTTTGAGTAGGACTTTAAGTTCATGTCAGACATCATCATAGTAGCAATGGTACGGGAATCAACTTTATCCGTTTTCGTCTTTCTAAGGCTGAGACTTTTTCTGTAAAGATTCGTATGTAACGGATTGATAACATAGGTCGGCAAACCTTTATCAAGAAGAAATCCCAGAAGATTGTAACTGTAGTGTCCGGTGGCTTCCAGTCCTACTTTTACTTTGTTTAAATCATCTGATACGGATGAGATTCTTTCAAATAAGGTTTCAAAACCTTCGCGATTATTAGAGATGGTAAAGGGCTTAAATAATACTTCGCCATCTGAGTTCGTAATAAAGCAGTCGTGCTTATCTTTGGCAACGTCAATTCCAACGTAAATCATAAGAAATCTCCTTTGAATAAATTTGATACTGTTTAGAGCCACAGGTACTCCTTGCGATTGTAACCTCGTTCTAAATAAACCGTCATGCGGTATCTAACTGATTAACAACTATACAAAGAGACTGTGGTTGTAGCCTTTCTGAAACCATCAAGTGGTAGGAGTGATTAAACAATCCACAGTATCTCCAACAGTATAGCATACAGTCCTTGGAGAGGGACTATAAACACTACTACTTTATAATACGAGGAGGAACTGTAATGAGAAAAAAGCAAAAAGAACATGCAGAAAGCGGAAGTATAGGAGCAAAAATATTTCGATATGCAATTATGGCAATCGTTCTGTTTATTTCGCTTTATCCGATTTTGTGGGTGTTGATTTCTTCTTTCAAAGAAAAGCCAGGTGGTTTGGGATTGCCGGAAAAATGGGTGTTTGATGGATATATTACTATTTTTACAAAACTGGATATCCAAACGTATTTCTTGAACAGTATTATTATAACCTGTGTTTCTACATTGTTGAGTGTAACAATTGTGGCTATGGCAGCGTATGTAGTTGCCAGGATGAATTTTAAAGGCAAAGGATTGATAACACTAATGTTTTCAACGACTCTATTTATTCCTGCTATTTCTATTTCTTTTCCTATTTATCGTTTGTTAGGAGAGCTTGGTTTAAGGGATACGAGGATTGGAGTCATTTTTATCTATTCAGGTCTGGGTATTGCAGTAACGTATTTTATTCTTCAGAGTTATTTCATGTCCATACCAAAAGAAATGGAAGAAGCAGCCAGGGTGGATGGATGTGGATATTTTGGGACTTTTTTCAGAATCATTCTCCCTATTGCAAAACCGGGACTTGCAACAGCGGCAATCATGGCCTTTTTGAATAACTGGAATGAATATTATTTTGCATCATTGTTACTGAAATCTCCAGAGAAAATGACAATACCAGCACTGTTGGGACAGTTTACATCAGCGTATTCAAGAAATTTAAATGGTATGTTCTCCGCAATTATTGTTGCAGTTGTGCCGACGATTATCGTATTCTGCCTATTGTCAGAGACATTTGTGAGATCGTTGACTGCAGGCGCTGTTAAAGGATAAAAAGTGGTTGATGAAAAATGGAGGATAAAAGAAAGGAGCAGCTCCAAATGGGAATTATAGAAGAGAGAGAAAAAAGGGTACAATGGTTTATGGATGCACGCTTTGGAATGTTTATTCACTGGGGACTGTATGCAATTCCAGGTCGTGGCGAATGGGTGATGGGAGATGAAGAAATTGACACCCCGGTGTATGAAAAATATTTTGAAGAGTGGAATCCAGATCACTATAATCCGAAACAATGGGCAAAAGCAGCTAAAAATGCAGGTATGAAGTATGCTGTGCTCACGACAAAACATCATGAAGGATTTTGCCTATTTGATAGCAAATATACGGATTACAAAAGCACAAATACAAAATGCGGACGGGATTTAGTGCGCGAATATGTGGATGCTTTCCGTGCGGAAGGTCTGAAGATAGGTTTTTACTACTCTCTGCTTGATTGGCATCATCCTGATTATCCGGCGTATGGGGATATGTATCATCCGAATCGCAATAACGAAGCGGTAAAGAATGAGAAAAGAGATTTTAACAAATATTTAAATTATATGCATGCTCAAGTGAGGGAATTACTTACCAATTATGGGAAAATCGATTTATTGTGGTTTGACTTTTCTTACGAAGGCCATATGGGGGAAGACTGGAGAGGAACGGAACTTGTCAATATGGTCAGAGAATTACAGCCGGACATTATTATGAACGGACGTTTGGAAGCTAATGGGGAATCATACGGCTCCGTGATGACAGATGAACCAAATATTTTTTCTGGTGATTTTGCATGCCCGGAGATGATTATTCCAATGAAAGGATTAAGGACTCCATCTGGGAAAAAGATTCCATGGGAGGCATGCTTCACCATGAATAATAATTGGGGATATACTCCGATGGATCTTCATCGAAAGACTGCTTCACAGATTATTCGAAAACTAGTGGAATGTACGAGTAAAAATGGGAACATGATTCTAAACGTCTCACCTACTCCGAAAGGAGAAATCCCTAAATGGCAGCTAGATATTTTGGCAGAAGTGGGAGAATGGATGCGTGAGAATGGGGAGAGTATCTATGGCTGTGGGATGTCAGAATTTGAAAAACCAGAGTGGGGACGATATACTCGGAAGGGAAATAAACTCTATGCACATGTTCTGGATGAATGTGTAGGAGCGCTCCCGCTTCCCGGAGTAAAAGGGAGAGTCCAGAAGGCACGAAGACTTTGTGACGGAAGCGAAATGCTGCTGCTGACTCCTTGGGTAGCAAAAGAATTTCCGGGGTATGAGTTTGTAAATTATGGAAATCCGGAATACTATTCGTTTCATATTGACGAGACAGCGGACAACGTAATTGAATTGACTTTAAAAGAAAAAACCGAGGTGTTATAATGGTCGTTAGACAAGACTGAGGTGATAGGCGATGGTATATAAGGTATTGATAGCAGATGATGAGCCAATTGTCCGTAAGGCAATGCAAACGCTGATAGAATGGGAAAAGTTGGAATGCGACCTTATTGGATTTGCAGCAAATGGGCAAGAAGTTATGGAAATGCTGGGACGAGCAATACCAGACATTCTGATTTTGGATGTTCAAATGCCAGGAGTAAGTGGTATTGAATTAGCAAAATATGTCTGGGAAAAAAAACTTTCTTGTAAAGTAATCTTACTTACTGCTTATGCAGATTTTTCTTATGCTCAGTCAGCTGTAAAATATGATGTAATTGATTATGTTATTAAAACGGGAGCCTTTGACGATCTGGTCGTAGCTATAGAAAAAGCAAAAGATAAGATTAAATTAACGGAATTCGAACGAAATGTCGAGAGCAAAAAAGTACTGAAAGAAAACTTTTTCAAATCTGTTTTTGACGGTTCGCTTTATTTGCAGGAAGATATCAGAAAAAAAGCTGATAAAGCAGATATCAGCCTTGTAGAGGGCTATCTGGTTATAGTTTGTCATTTTCGTGCAAGAGAAGACAAAGAAAGAAGTTATACATATAGTAGTCTGCAAAACTTTTTTCACATGGTGTTTGATGAAAAGTTGGTATATAGTCTGGCAGTAGATAAAGACGTAATGGCAATTATTCTTGATCATATTTCAATGGATTTTTATGAAGATATACATAAGAAATGTGAGGAAGTTATTGAGATCATGGATAACTTTATGAAAATGTATGTCTATATGGGAATCAGTAATCTGGGAAATGATATATTCGAACTGAAACAAAGGTATGAAGAAGCAGAATCTGCTGAAGGCGAAAGTTTCTTTAATGATAAGAGTAAGATTAATTATTTTCAAGAGCGTAAAAAAGATACCAAAGAACTTTTAGAACATATTGAAAAAGGTGTGGAAAGTCTTCAATATTGGATGAAAAAAGGAAATTCTGAGGAGGCAATGAAAGAATTTGACAATATTATTAAATATCAGATGGAAAGTGGGGGATCTGTAGCAACGATTCTAGAAGTTGGTATTTGTATTTATGCGTCGAGTAAAAAAATGCTATCAGATATGGAAAAAACTTTGTATGATATTACATTGCAGAAAGAGAGTTTTTCAAAAAGTATTTACCGTTGTAGGCATATCAGTGAATATTATAGTATTATGAGAACCGTGATTGAAAGTACTGCAGAATACATCAAAATAGCGGCAAGCAGAAGGAATATTCTTATTTATGAGTGTGAAAAATATATTGATGAGAATTATGAAAGAGGCATTACAGTATCGGAAATTTCAAGGTATATTGGAGTAAGTATGAGTTATCTTAGCCGAATTTTTAAGGATGAGACAGGTAACACGATTATTAATTATATTAATGAGAAAAAGATACAGAAGGCAAAAGAGTATCTGGGAGGAACGGATATGAAAATATATGAAATAGCCGAAAAATTAGGATTTGAGAATACAACATATTTTTCATATTTCTTTAAAAAATATACAGGAATATCACCAAAGGAATATAAAACCCCTGAAGATTCAAATTAATCCGGAAACTGTCTGAATGTAATCAGCACGAGGACGCAGGAACTTGCAAAGATATGCCATGATATTAAGGATCATATTTTTTATGATTAACTATCTGGCAGAAAAAGACGACATACAGGGTATAAAAAATAGTTAGGGAAAATTCCGGTTGTGGAAGGTACGGCAATGATTACGTTCCCGCAGAGGGAGTGGCTTGGGGCACTTATTTATTCAAAAGCAGAGAAGGCAAAGAAAGCAGGAGTAGAACTTGATTTTGAAAATTGTTGGAGTCCGGAAAGAACCTATTTACCGTATACCGACGATATGTTGGATATTTTTGTTTTAATTGCTGAAAATGTGTGATAAAATAAAGAAAATGGTGAAAATTGACAAATAACAGGAAGTAAGTAAATATGAACGATCCATACATTGCACATTTTTATAAAGACAGTAATAATGCTATACACATACAATCCGTTTCCGAGCACAATCTTAATGTGGCTTATCTTGCCATGAGTAATTCCCCATTGAAATGTCTATCCTCTGTCGCCTGGGTTAGTGGTGCGCTTCATGACGCTGGAAAATATAGAGAAGGTGTCCAAAATTATCTCAGAAGAGCGATGAATGAAGAACAAGTGCGTCGCGGGGAAGAAGACCACTCGACAGGCGGCGGTTTTCTGATAGATAAGATGTTTCCCGCCACAAATCTATCTGTGCTGATACAGATGGCAGTATTTTGCCATCATGGTCTGCATGACTGTTTTTCATTCGAAAAATCCACTATTTACATTAAAGAGCGATTGTCCAAAAAAGAGAATTTCCAAAATGTAGAGGAACGTTATTATCAATATTTAAAAAAGGAAGATTTGGAGAAGAGAGGCCTCATAGCAAAACAGGAAGTAGCAGGCATTATCCAGGAGATATTAGGGTTTATTCGTATTAAGAATTTGAGCAAAAATATGTATGGAAACAGAGATTTTTTTCTGGGTATGTATGAAAGGACAATTATGTCGCTGCTGGTAGATGCAGATAGGACTGATACGGCATGCTTTATGGAGCAGAGAGAATTGCCTGCTCCTAAAAGTGATGAAATGATGCAAGATATTTGGGGAAAATGTATTACATATCTGGAACAGTATTTAAAGTCCATGAAATCAGAATCAAGGCTGGATGAATATCGCAGGGATATCTCGCGGAAATGTATGGAGGCCGGAGAAAGAGAAGAAAGACTTTACCGTCTGACAGTGCCCACCGGAGCGGGTAAGACGCTTAGTAGTCTGCGTTTTGGGCTGTATCATGCCAGGAAATATCATAAGAGACATATCATATATGTAGCGCCCTATCAGAGTATAATAGACCAGAATGCGGAAGAAATACGCAGGGCGATTCATAATGATGAGATTGTTCTAGAGCACCATTGTAATGTGATTCATGATGATGAAAGAGAGAGAATCCGATATGAAATTCTGACAGAGAATTGGGATTCGCCGATTATAGTCACTACAGCGGTACAATTTTTGAACACGTTGTTTGCCTCTGGAATTGGAAATATCAGGCGTATGTATAGCATTCTGAATAGTGTGATTATATTTGATGAAGTTCAAGCCTTGCCAGTAAAAATTACCAAACTGTTTAATCTTTCTGTGAACTTTCTGACGGCATTTGGGAAGTCGACAGTGGTCTTATGTTCAGCGACACAACCGTTATTTGATGAGCTGGATGAAAATAGGCTGTTGCCGCCACTATCTATGGCAGGCAATCCCAAAGAATATGCTGAGGTATTTAAAAGAACGAAAATTATAGATGCTACGAAAGGAGCAGGAAGCGGATTTGCGGCAGAAGAATTACAAGAGTTTATCTGGGACAAGGCGGAGACGCTTAAACAAGTTCTTGTCGTTGTGAATACAAAGAAATGTGCAGAGAGTCTTTATAAAGAGATTAAGAAAAAATGTAAGGGATCGGATTATATATTATTTCATCTGAGCACGAATATGTGCGCGGAACACAGGAGGGATGTACTAAAGAGACTGGAAGAGAATTTAGAAAATGAGAAGAAGGTGATATGTATCAGCACTCAGCTGATTGAGGCGGGAGTGAATCTATCCTTCAAGTGCGTCATACGTTCCCTGGCAGGCCTTGACAATATCATTCAGGCGGCAGGCCGATGCAACAGGCATGGGGAAGCGGGTTTGGGGTACGTCTATGTTGTGGGAATAAGCAGCGAGTTAGAAAATGTAGAAAGACTTGCGGAGATTCGAAAAATGCAGGAGAGCATGACAGAAGTGCTAAATCAATTCAGGAAGAATCCGGAAATATTTGATCATAGTCTGTCGTCCGAGGAGTCAATCCGGTACTATTACCAGATATATCTAAGGAAGAGAATGCCGGAGATGGAATATCTTGTATCGGTGAATGGAGTGGATGTTACACTGCTTGACTTGCTATCCACTAGCAAGACGATGTGGGAAAGCATGTCAGAGTCAACCAAAAAGGATAGTAAGAATTTGCTGTTAAAGCAGGCGTTTAAAACGGCGGGAGATGTATTCGAAGTGATACCCGAAGATGGAAAGGTAGATGTCGTAGTTAGATATGATGAAAAAGCAGAGAAGCAGATAGCCATTCTTGAGGACGAATATGCTACGCTGGCAGAGCATAAGAAAGCGCTTCGAAGGCTTCAGCCATATACGGTGGGGATATCCGAGCAATTTCGTCAGAAGTTAGGAAATGCAATTACATCGGTATGTGGAGGAACCGTCTATGTCCTGAGTCAGAACTATTATAGTAGAGAAACTGGTGTTTCAGAAGAACCGCTGGGAATGGAATTTATAAACTTTTAGAAAAGGGGTGAGAAGGTGAAGTATCGCAATACAGTAGAATTTGAAGTGTATGGAGACTACGCGTTGTTTTCGGATCCCGTGACCCGCGTAGGAGGGGAGAAATGTTCTTATCATGTGCCCACGTATGAAGCGCTTAAAGGGATTTTGCAAAGCGTGTACTGGAAGCCTACGTTGATTTGGATTATAGATGCGGTAAGGATTATGAAGCCAATCCAGACGGAGACAAAGGCTATCCGTCCCATTAGTTATAATGGGGGAAATGATTTATCCTATTATACTTATTTGAAGGATGTCAGTTATCAAGTGCGGGCACATTTTGAATGGAACAGAAACAGGCCGGAACTAGAATCGGACCGTAATGAAAATAAGCATCATAATATTGCCAGGCGAATGATAAGCCGAGGCGGAAGAAGGGATATTTTCCTGGGCACAAGAGAATGTCAGGGATATGTGGTACCATGCGAGTTTGAAGAAGGGGAAGGATATTATGACAGCCAGGAAGGCGATTTGTCCTATGGGCTTATGTATCATGGCATTACTTATGCGGATGAGGCAGTTCTTCCGGAAGATGAGGGAAAGATGACGGTGAGGTTCTGGCATCCGGTCATGAAAAAGGGAATCATCGAATTTACCCGTCCTGAGGAGTGTGCGGAAAAAAGACACATTAGGGAAATGGCAGTAAAGCCATTTGGAGAGGGCAATTTTACAGGCATTCGAGAATTTGACGGGGAGGAGGAAGACATTGAGTTGGTTTAGCGAATTGTATGATTTATATGAGAAAAATGAAGAGAAAATTGGAAGAGTAGAATATAAGACCCGCCAGGGGAAAAAGGGACCAGAGCAGGTTCCGCTGGTTCTTTTGCCAATATTTCATACGACGGTAGCAGCACAGATTACGGTTGACATTGACAGTGAAGGAAATATTCTCGGAGCATCAAGAGTGCCGGATGAAGATAAGATGACAATCATCCCCGTGACGGAGACTTCCAACAGCAGGACATCGGATCCAAAGGCGCATCCTTTCTGTGACAACCTAAAATACCTGGCTGCAGATTACGCAAGATATGTAAAGAATGGAAAAAAAGACTTTTCCAAGAATCACAAACTCTACATAGAAGGTCTAAAGTCCTGGCATCTGTCTGAGTATACACATCCAAAAGTAGATGCGCTTTATGCTTATTTAAGCAAGGGGACGCTCATGGCTGATTTGGTTGAAGAAGGAGTCTTGATTACAGATGAAAAAGGAGTTCTTTTAGAAAAGGCAAAGATACAGATTGTATCACAGGCAGATGCGTTTGTAAGATTTCGTATCATAGAAAAAGCAGATTTAAGCCAGGATATTTTAAACGATCCTTCCGGGCGATATTTTTCAGAATGTTGGCTGGATGGGACCTTGCAGAAAAGTTATATCAAGTATCACCGTTCCAGATTAACGCAGACAGATTTCTGCTATCTTACTGGCGAGAATGTTCCGGTTTCTTATCTTCAGCCAAAGAAAATCAGAAATGAAGGAGACGGGGCGAAACTTATTTCTTCAAATGATAATAAAAATTATACATTTAGAGGAAGATTCTCGGATAAGACGGAAGCATTTGCCATAGGCTATGAGGTCTCCCAAAAAGTACATAATGCGCTTAAATGGATCATACGCAAACAAGGATATAGTTGGGGTGGGCTTTGCATCGTGATTTGGGAATCTAATCTGAAGCCGATTCCGGATTGGGGCGCTGATACAGATAAGATTGAGGAAGCCTGTCAGGAGGCGCAGGAAAGCGAATATGAAGGATGGGGAGAGGAGGAAGAACAGGAATATGAGACGGGAGCCGCGGCTGCGGCAAGGTTCAAAGCAGCGATGCGCGGATATGGAGAGAATCTGAAGACGGACTCGAAAGTTATGATTCTTGCCTTTGATGCTGCCACTACTGGAAGGCTTGCTATGGTGGAAAATAAAGAGTTTGCCGCCAGCAGGTATGTAGATAATATCAAATACTGGCATGACAGCTGCAGGTGGCTGCAGTCAAAATATAAGAACGGACATAACTTTCGTTATTTCGGAATGGCAGGCGTGAAAGATATTGCGGAAGCCCTGTACGGGACGGAGCAGAAAGGAATTATTTCCCTTGGAGGCAATACAAGAATGTATGCTGAAGTATGCAAGAGGCTTTTGCCCTGTATATCTGAGAGGAGACGCGTGCCGAGAGATATAGTAAATGCCGCGGTACAAAAAGCGTCATCCCCAGTTTCGTATGACAATCGGTATAATTGGGAAAAAGTGCTTTCTATAGCATGCGCTCTGGTGAAAAAGCAGAAAATGGAAGTGGAAAAGGAGGAGTGGAAAGTGTCGCTGAATGAGGAAAGCAGGAATAGAGACTATCTGTACGGACGACTTTTAGCAATGGCTGACAGGATTGAATACCGTACATTTGACAGAGATGAAGACGGGAAAAGAGTGACGAATGCAAAAAGATATATGAATGCATTTGCACAGCATCCATACCAGACATGGAAGGTATTAGAGGAGCGTATACAGCCCTATTTGCAAAAATTGGATATTAAGGAGCGGAATTCTTATAATAAGACTCTTGATGAAATCTATGAATTGTTCGATGAAAAAGAATTTACTAATAATGACAGGCTGGAAGGATTATATTTACTGGGCTATCACAGCCAGTCTTATGAACTAAAATATAGGCCGAAAAAAGCGGAGGAGGAAAAAGAATGACAACTTTAAAAGGAAAAATTGATTTTGCATTGCTTGTTTCAGCAACAAATGCTAATCCGAATGGAGATCCTTTGAATGGAAATCGTCCAAGAGAGAATTATGAAGGCTATGGGGAAATCTCAGATGTCTGTATTAAAAGAAAGATCCGTAATCGTTTCCAGGATATGGGACAGAAAATATTTGTCCAATCGGATGACCGTTCCGACGATGGTTACACAAGCCTGAAGAAACGGGCAGAAGGATGTGAAGAATTAAATAATGAAATTAAGAAGAAAAAAGCCGATAGGGAACATTTTGCCCAGATTGCATGTCAGGAATGGCTGGATGTGAGGACGTTCGGACAAGTATTCGCGTTCAAAGGAGAGGAAGTTTCTGTGGGAATACGAGGACCTGTTTCAATCCATCAGGCAGTCAGTTTGTCACCAGTGGATGTTGTCAGCATGCAGATCACGAAGAGCGTCAACAGCGAGGCAGGAAAGGACAGTAAGGCTTCAGATACCATGGGAACCAAGCATAGAGTAGGGTTTGGACTATACCTGGTAAAAGGAAGCGTGAATGTCCAATTGGCGGAGAAAACCGGATTTTCTCAAGAAGATGCTGAACTTTTAAAGGAGGCGCTGAGGACCCTGTTTGAAAACGACGCATCATCCGCAAGGCCGGAAGGAAGTATGGAAGTCTGCCGACTCTACTGGTGGCAGCATGAGGAAAAGACTCCTTCAGTACCTACTGCCCAAATTCATAGAAGTATAAAAATTGAGGCATTGGAAGACAGGCCTAAATCATTTAAAGATTACTCTATCAAGTTGGAAGAACTGAACTGTGTAAAACCGGAGGTATATGAGTTTGTATAAAGAAGAGGATTACCTGCAATTGTCGGGTATCCAGCATTTTGCATTCTGCCGCCGCCAATGGGCGCTTGCCTACATAGAACTCCAATGGGATGAAAATGTGAGGACTGTTGAAGGAAAACTTTTACATGAGAAGGCACATGATCCTACAAACGCGGAGAAGAGAGGAGATCTGATTATCAGCAGAGGCATGCCAGTATATTCCAGAGAATTGGGGATCAGCGGTGAATGTGACGTTGTTGAATTCCACCGCTCTCAGGACGGAATAACCTTATTTGGACGGGATGGCCTGTATGAAGTAATTCCCATCGAATACAAGCGGGGAAAGCCCAAGGAAAATGATGTGGATATTCTTCAGCTTATGGCGCAGGCATTATGCTTGGAAGAAATGCTTTGCTGCCAGATTTCCTTTGGATACTTATACTATGGAGAGACAAGACATAGAAAAATAGTAGAATTTACAGAAGAAATTCGGCACAAGACAAAAGACATGTTTCTGGAAATGCATCAGTATTATGAACGAAGATATACTCCAAGGGTAAAACGTTCCAAGGCATGTAATGCGTGTTCTCTAAAGGATATCTGTCTGCCGGCTTTAGGAATAGCAAAGTCGGCAACAGATTATATTAATAGCAGGCTATCGGAGGAATAGAGTTGAAAAAATTAATGAATACGTTATATGTGACCTCTGCGAATCGGTATCTTTCTTTAGATGGAGAGAATGTTGTTATTCTGGAAGAACAGAAGGAAATCGGGCGCGTGCCCCTACATAACCTGGAGGGAATCGTTACATTTGGATATACAGGAGCAAGCCCGAGACTTATGGGAACTTGCGCGCAGAAGAATATTAGCCTTACTTTTATGACTGAGCACGGACGTTTCCTTGCACGGGTATGTGGAGAAGTCAGGGGTAATGTCACACTGCGCAGGCAGCAATATCGTATCGCCGATAATACGGAAAAAAGGATAGAAGTGGCGCGAAATTGTATTGTTGGAAAAGTCTATAATTCCCGGTGGATTTTAGAGCGGGCAATCCGAGATTATCCGCTGCGGCTGGATGTAGAAAAGATAAAAGAAAAATCGTCTTTCCTTGCTTCCCGCTTAAAAGAAATCCGTACGTGTGAAAGCCCGGACAAACTTCTAGGGCTTGAGGGAGAGTCCGCCTCCGTTTATTTCTCTGTCTTTGATGAATTGATCTTGCAGCAAAAGGAAACTTTTTATTTTCATGGACGAAATAGAAGGCCTCCTTTGGATAATGTAAATGCAATGCTTTCATTCGCCTATTCGCTTTTGGCAGGTATATGTACGTCTGCCTTGGAAACTGTTGGCCTTGATCCGTATGTTGGCTTCTTTCATACGGATAGACCAGGCCGCGCATCATTGGCGCTGGATATCATGGAAGAACTAAGAAGTGTAATGGCTGACCGTTTCGTACTAACGCTGATTAATAAAAGGATTGTTGATTCCAGCGGATTCCTTCAGAAAGAAAATGGCGCTGTCATTATGGACGATGATACGAGAAAGAAATTTCTCGCTGCATGGCAGGATAAGAAGAAGGAAGTCATTACACATCCTTTCCTGGGTGAAAAGATGGAGTGGGGGATGGTACCGCATGTTCAGGCAATGCTTCTGGCCAGATATATTCGTGGAGATCTGGAAGAGTATCCGCCATTCTTATGGAAGTAGGTGATAGAATGCTGGTGTTAATAACTTATGATGTGAATACAGAGACAGAGGCAGGAAAGAGACGTCTAAGGAAAGTAGCAAAGCAATGCGTTAATTATGGACAGCGGGTTCAAAATTCCGTGTTCGAGTGCAATCTGGACGCCGCAAAACTTCGCCAGGTAAAGGCTATCTTGGAAGACATAATTGATAAAGAGGTTGATAGTTTAAGATTTTATAATCTAGGTAATAAGTATAAAGACAAGATTGAACATATAGGAGCAAAGAAAAGTTTTGATGTGACTGCCCCTCTTATATTCTAGAGTGGTTTAGTGCGAATGTGAAGTGCACATGAAAATGCAGGGAGATTCGCACCTGGATATTGATGATATGAGGGCTAGGGAAGTTATAATTTGTTGTGTAGGTGTTGGAAAAAGTTCTTTTGTTTGGCGTTTTGCATAAGAGATTGGCTGTATATTAGGAGTTTTATGTGCAAAATTGCTGTCTCTCCCTGTATAGGGAGAGTGGATTGAAATGAAAAAAATTATTATGTGGTTCCAGAGCCTGGAGGTCTCTCCCTGTATAGGGAGAGTGGATTGAAATGTGGCGGAGTATGTGAAGAAGTTTGGAAGCCTGGGTCTCTCCCTGTATAGGGAGAGTGGATTGAAATATAGCCAAATCCGCCATTGGTTCCAATCGTTCTTTGTCTCTCCCTGTATAGGGAGAGTGGATTGAAATATATTTTCGGTTGCTGAATTGCCGGATTAAATCGTCTCTCCCTGTATAGGGAGAGTGGATTGAAATGGCCATGCCCCAATCAGGCAGCCTTCGATGAACTGTCTCTCCCTGTATAGGGAGAGTGGATTGAAATATCACTCGTCTGTGCGTCAAAACTCTCATCCGCGTCTCTCCCTGTATAGGGAGAGTGGATTGAAATCTTTCTGCCGCTTCTTGATCGGCAATGTCTGTAGGTCTCTCCCTGTATAGGGAGAGTGGATTGAAATGCCGTCGGGTCCTCCTGCCTGGCCAGGCGCCGGGTCTCTCCCTGTATAGGGAGAGTGGATTGAAATAATAAAAACTGTTGACATTATAACACAAATGTAATGTCTCTCCCTGTATAGGGAGAGTGGATTGAAATTTATCCACGAAGGCTCTTGAAACCTGGAATTCTGTCTCTCCCTGTATAGGGAGAGTGGATTGAAATAATTCTTTCGCCAACTGTCATTGTCACAACTCCTTGTCTCTCCCTGTATAGGGAGAGTGGATTGAAATATATATGCTACGGCAATCTCTTATAAGCGGATATGGTCTCTCCCTGTATAGGGAGAGTGGATTGAAATAACTTAGACAGCAAGTCCGAAGCCAAAAACAATTGTCTCTCCCTGTATAGGGAGAGTGGATTGAAATGTCATTATAATAATAACACAGCAAAAACGAACAAGTCTCTCCCTGTATAGGGAGAGTGGATTGAAATTCATTTTCTGTACGGCACTCCTGAATTGCTTTCTCCGTCTTTCCCTGCATAGGGAGAGTGGATTGAAATAATTCTTTCATGTCATCCCCCTATTCTACTTCCGTCTTTCCCTGCATAGGGAGAGTGGATTGAAATTTCCATATATTGTCATAGAGAAGTTGCAGTCAGAGTCTTTCCCTGCATAGGGAGAGTGGATTGAAATTTTGTTGGGTCATTTCCAAGAAACCACTCTACGAGGTCTCTCCCTGTATAGGGAGAGTGGATTGAAATACCTTCCTTCCTCTTGGCCTGTATTGCATCCTCTTGTCTCTCCCTGTATAGGGAGAGTGGATTGAAATGCTTCCTTATACCAGGAGTTCATTTTCTGAATCCGTCTCTCCCTGTATAGGGAGAGTGGATTGAAATATAGCCGCGCCACCGGCTACTGTTATCGCTGTTGCGTCTCTCCCTGTATAGGGAGAGTGGATTGAAATTGTGCCACGGCCAGCATGATGTTGATCTTCAACTGTCTCTCCCTGTATAGGGAGAGTGGATTGAAATCTTCCAAGGAAGCCTCCCCTGCTCTTCCAACAGGTCTCTCCCTGTATAGGGAGAGTGGATTGAAATACCTTATAAGGTTTGCTATCGCTTTGCTTAGGCTGTCTCTCCCTGTATAGGGAGAGTGGATTGAAATGTTCTCTGCGATCAGTTCCCTTATTCTTTCTTCTGTCTCTCCCTGTATAGGGAGAGTGGATTGAAATAACGCTTAATATATAGCCCTCAAACTGGCTATATCGTCTCTCCCTGTATAGGGAGAGTGGATTGAAATAATGCGATCTATTCAGTAGTCTCATCCATTATGGGTCTCTCCCTGTATAGGGAGAGTGGATTGAAATCAAAAAGAAGGAACAGAAAGAAGGAACAGCAAAGTCTCTCCCTGTATAGGGAGAGTGGATTGAAATGTTCTACAATCGAAGATAAATAACTCATAATTGCGTCTCTCCCTGTATAGGGAGAGTGGATTGAAATATCCTCTGTCTGTTCATATGCAGCTTCATATTCGTCTCTCCCTGTATAGGGAGAGTGGATTGAAATGTCATTGTAATAATAACATAAGTAAAACGGTCGGAGTCTCTCCCTGTATAGGGAGAGTGGATTGAAATATAGGCAAACAGCAGGATGTCAAAATCCGGATCCAAGTCTCTCCCTGTATAGGGAGAGTGGATTGAAATGCATCAATGAAAGCGGCATTCAGGAATGTGCTTGGGTCTCTCCCTGTATAGGGAGAGTGGATTGAAATACGTACATGTTATCTATTAATCCTTTAGAACAACCGTCTCTCCCTGTATAGGGAGAGTGGATTGAAATTATAAACATTGGCGCTCTTTAATCCTCCGTCTCCGTCTCTCCCTGTATAGGGAGAGTGGATTGAAATATAATATCCGCTTTCCTTGTGGCTGAAATGCTATAGTCTCTCCCTGTATAGGGAGAGTGGATTGAAATCACCATTCCGGTAGTTATCGGAGATATTACAATCAGTCTCTCCCTGTATAGGGAGAGTGGATTGAAATGAAAAGAAGGAGGTGGAGAAGGATGCCAAGAGTAGTCTCTCCCTGTATAGGGAGAGTGGATTGAAATATCATTTTGACCTCCTAAATGCCAGTTACCATAGTCTCTCCCTGTATAGGGAGAGTGGATTGAAATAAAGAGTAGAGAGGGGCGTTTTGGTATGAAAATAGAAATAGGCAAAGAATTTCCACAGTATTTTAAGCCCTCATATCCAGAGGAATTTAAATTATTTTCACACTTTGAAACGACAGCAGGAATACCAACTGTTTTGTTTGCAATCACGACTTGGAAAGAGAATGGTAAGCCGAATGTGTGCTTTCATTCGTGGAGCTGCTTTCACGGAGATAAAACCGCTTTCTTTGCCGTGCTGGGGAACTTATATCAGCATACCCACACCTATGCCAATATCCAAAGAGAAAAATGCTTTTGTATAAACTTCCTTCCTATAAGTTTCTACGACAAGCTGGTAAACACCATTCGCCAAAATGAAATGGACGATGACGAATTTGCGGCAGGAGGGTTTACAGCTTCTTATGCCAAAACAATTCACGCCCCTGTAATCAATGAGGCGTTTCTTAGTATGGAATGTACCCTGAAAGAAGTACAGGATTTAAGCGGTGCGGGAATTACAGCTATGGTGATCGGGCGGGTGCAGCATATTTCCGTGGAGGAAGCCTATGCCCAAGGGTATGAACTAAGATATGGTAAAGATGGATTTATGATGTTAATTCCTGCGCCGCAAGACCTTGTTACCGGAGAGCCGAACAAGTCGGCGATTGCGACAGTGGATATCGAAAAATACGACTGATTTGAAGAGGGTGTGAAAATGACGACTTCAAATATAAAGGCGTTGATTCCAAGTGAACTTCGCAAAGTGTGGGAGTTTATTTTGGACATCGAGAATTACGACGCTTGGAGAAGTGATCTGAGTAAAACAGAAGTTGTAAGTGATAAGCAATTCATTGAATATACCAAAGACGGTTATCCTACGACTTTTACCGTGACGCTTGTTGAGCCATACAGACGATGGGAATTTGATATGCAAAACAGCAATATGAGTGGTCATTGGATTGGCGTTTTTACGGATAAAGGCAATGAAACGGAGATAGATTTTACAGAGTGCGTGGAAGCAAAAAAGATGCTGATGAAACCCTTTGTGAAATCATACCTGAAAAAACAGCAGGCACAGTTTGTTGCGGATATAATGAAAAACTTTTCTTAAAAACTCATACATAGAAAGGCGGTTTCTTATGAAGAAGTATGAATATATGACAGTTGATTTATGTGCAGAGCCATCGGTTAATGTTCACATTAAGTTGGAACGGTATATTGAAAAACTTAATGAATATGGAAAACAGGGCTGGCGTTTGATTTCTGGAACTGATGACTGGAAGTATTCATTTTTGAGCGTGAAATTGATGATGAAAAATAACATGCAGGAGGCGTATAACCTATGAAAGATATGATCGGATACTGTGGGCTGGACTGCGAAAAATGTGACGCATACCTTGCGACAATTAACAACGATCAAGCCTTGCGTGAGAAAACAGCGAAGCTGTGGGCAGAGTTGAACAACGCCACTATTATGCCTGAACATATTAACTGCGAGGGCTGCCGTATGAACGGGGCGAAAACGGTATTTTGCGATAGTCTATGCGAAATTCGGAAATGTGCTTTGGAAAAAGGCGTTTCCACCTGCGGCGACTGCTCTGAGGTGGAAACCTGTTCAACTGTCGGGGCGATTATTTCAAATAATCCTGCCGCTTTGGAAAATTTGAAAGAACGAACACTTTAAAATGAGACTGCAATGAAAACGATTTTGATTCACGGTTCAGGGTATAATGCGACAAGTTGGAAGGAAACAGTTTCTAATGTAAAAACAGCACTGATATAATATGCCCGAATTTATCTTCCATTCTTAACAGCAAAGAGACAAACTACGCAAATTTATATTCTTCCTTTGTGGAATATTGCGGCAAAATTGACGGACAAATTCATTTATGTGGTATTTCTTTAGGTGGCATAATCGGACTAAATTATGCTTTGGATTTTCCGGAAAAAGTAAAAACATTGGTTTTGATTGGTACTTTTACAGATTTATTTAATTTTGCACACCATTATTTTCATTTTGACACGGGGATTTTTGCGGTTTTACACACCAGTTATATAGGCTTGACACGTAACACTTTTAAGTATTGTTACGTGTCCATCTTAAAAATGTTACGTGTTAGTTCCATTTCCCCCACAGATATGTTACTATAACCATACATGATTCCTGCTTACGGCACACAGCACAACAGGCAGGTGAGATCGAGGTGATTGGATTGCGTTACGGAGCAGTAGTTACGGTGGCGGAGATTTCTTCTCAGATGGGCGAGTTTAAGCCGATGCTGCCAATCGGGAAGGAAACGATGATACAGCGGGTCGTGCGGACGCTTAGGAAAGCAGATGTAGAAGATGTGGTTGTTATTACGGGGTATCGTCATGAGGTAATCGAAGAGAATTTAAATGATGCGGGCGTTATGTTTTTGAAAAACGAACGCTTTATCCAGGGAGACTGGATTGACTCGGTAAAGATGGGGATGGAATGGCTTGATGATAAGTGCGATAAGATATTGGCCATACCAGGGGATATTCCCATGGTAATGGAGAACACGATAAGGGAACTTCTTGCAAAGGAGGGGGAATTCGCATACCCGACATTCCAGGGTGAGCCTGGATATCCCATCGTATTAGGTAGTCAGGCGGCGGCTGGGTTAACAAATGCCATATCAACAGAAGAATATCAAGCCAAGCCAAATGCCATAGAGCATCTGTTGGAGATAACGAAGGGCTTGGGTATCCAGGATACGAAACTGGCAGTAGAAGATGTGGGAGTAACGCTTCAGATCAATTCGCAGAAAGACTATGAAAAGGCGCTGAAACTTTATCTGGACGAGGCAGGGCGTAATGACCAGGTGCGAGTTATTACCAAGACGATGCTTGCTACGGATGAGAAATTTTTTGGAAATGGAACGGAACAACTTCTGGAATTGATTGGGGTCACAGGTTCTGTGAATGCAGCCTGCCAGGCCATGCAGATGTCTTATACCAAGGCCTGGAAGATGATTAACCGCATTGAAAAGAAGTTAGGCTACCGGGTGATGGAACGGGTTGCGGGAGGCCGGGAAGGCGGAGGTTCTCAACTTACGGAAGAGGGCGAAAGACTGCTGCGGGCATATCAGAAGATGAGGGCAGAAGTGCAGGCTGCGGCGGAAATAAGTTTTCAGAAATATGTATCGGGCATCCTGGGATAGGCTAGAAGTTTGAGGAGACATAAAAGGCTATGAAAGAGGGGGATGGAATCGTTGAGAAAATTATTTTCTTTACTAAAGGATATGCTGCAAAGCGGCCAGGATGCTGTACTGGTATCTGTGGTGGCAAGTTTGGGCTCCGCGCCCCGGGGCGCGGGGGCACATATGCTGATTGCAAGAGAAGGGCGTATCAGAGGGACGGTAGGCGGCGGCGCGGTAGAGCATGAGTGTATTCAGCGAGCCTTGGAAGTGCTTGACAGCAAGAACTCCCATTTGGAAGAATTCAGGCTTCATCCGAATCCGGCAGCGGATCTTGGCATGGTTTGCGGAGGAGATATAAGCGTTTTTTTTAGGTACATACCATCGGGTGATGAACAGATGATAGATCTGTCCATCAAAGCCATCCGGATGTTTGACCAGGATCGAAAGTGCTGGCTGGCAATAGATCTTACAAAAGAAGGGAACGGGCAGATGTATCTCTATGAAGAAGGGGAACTGCCAAAAGAAGTGCAAACTGCCACGCGTGCCAAAGCAAGGTCAGAACCACAGGACAGTCCTGCGAAATACTATCTGGAAAAATTAGTGCAAGGCAGCAAAGTTTATATTTTCGGCGGCGGCCATGTGGCCCAGGAGGCGGTTCCTACGCTTGCAAGAGTCAATTTCGACTGTATTGTACTGGAAGACAGGGAAGACTTTACAAAGCCGGAATTATTTCCGGGAGTGAGAAGGACGCGGCTGGTAGATATGGAGCATCTGGAAGAAGTATGCAGGGATATCACATCCGATGACTACATCTGTGTCATGACCAGAGGCCATCAGCATGACTTTCTGGTAGAAAAGCAGATTTTGCGCACGCCTGTATCTTATATCGGAGTGATTGGAAGCAGAAAAAAGAAGGAGGTGGTCTTTGCAAAACTCCGCCAGGAGGGGTATACAGACCAGGAACTGGCAAGGATCAAGACGCCGATGGGGCTGGATATCCAGGCGGAGACGCCGGCGGAAATAGCCGTCAGCATTGCGGCGGAGATGATTATGGAAAGAGCACGCCGCAATCGTGTTGCTGCGGACCAAATGAAATAGAACGAACTATACTAAGGAGGGAAAGAGCCATGCGTCTGATCAAGACGGAGGAAGCGGCTGGCCATGTGCTTTGCCATGATATCACGCAGATCATCAAGGGAGTGACCAAGGATGCCGTATTCAGAAAAGGCCATATCGTCAGAGAAGAGGATATCCCAGTACTTCTTTCCGTGGGAAAAGAGAATCTTTATGTCTGGGAGAAGCAGGAAGGTATCCTGCATGAGAATGAGGCTGCACAGATTTTGTGCCGGATGTGCAGGGGGGACAATATGCACCCGACGGAAGTCAAGGAGGGTAAGATTGAACTGATCGCGGACTGCGACGGCGTATTAAAGATTGATGTGGAGAAGATGAATGCGGTAAACTGTCTGGGAGAGATGATGATTGCCAGCCGCCACGGCAACTTTCCGGTAAAGAAAGGCGACAAGATTGCAGGAACCAGGATCATCCCGCTGGTAATCGAAGAAGAGAAGATGAGTCGGGCAGAGGCCCTGACACAGGGAGAGCCTATTTTCCAGATCGTGACTTACCAAAAGAAGCGCTCTGGCGTTATCACTACCGGAAGCGAAGTATATAAGCACCGTATTGTGGATAATTTCACCCCGGTTATCGAAGATAAGTTAAAGGAATATGGCGTGGAGATGGAAGACTATGCGATCTGCGATGACAAGCCGGAAATGATTACAGATGCTATACATAAGATGCTCGATAAAGGAATGGACATGATCATCTGCACAGGAGGCATGAGCGTGGATCCGGATGACCGTACGCCGCTGGCAATTAAGAACGTGGCGGAGGACATCGTGACTTATGGCGCGCCGGTTCTTCCGGGGGCAATGTTCATGCTGGCTTATTACGATGGAGACATTCCCATAATGGGACTGCCGGGCTGCGTCATGTACGCGAAAAGGACCATATTTGACCTGGTCCTTCCAAGAGTGCTGTGCAACGAGAAGTTAAAAGCAGAGGATCTGTACAGGCTCGGGCAAGGAGGCTTATGCTTGTCTTGTCCTACATGTACGTTTCCAAACTGTGGATTCGGGAAAGGAGCATGATGATGAAGGATCAGTATGGCAGGGAGATCGATTACCTGCGGATATCTGTTACCGACCGCTGAAATTTCCGGTGCACCTACTGAATGCCAGAAGAAGGAGTCGTACCACTGTGCCACGAGGATATCCTGACTTTCGACGAGATTATAAGAATCTGCCGAGCAGGAGTGGAACTGGGCATTCGCAGAATTAAAATTACCGGCGGAGAGCCGCTGGTACGAAAGGGGATCTTTGACTTGCTGGAGCAGATGCGCCGTATTGAAGGGGCTGAGAAACTGACGATTACCACCAACGGCGCATTGCTTGAAGAGGCCTTGCCGTGGCTTGAAGCAGTTTAGGTAGACGGGATCAACATCAGCCTGGATACGCTAAAGGAAGCCCATTTCTTGGAACTGACCAGGAGAGATGCGTTTGACAGGGGGATGCGAGGTCTAAAAGCAGCGGTTCCTTCGTCAATAACCAATATAAACATCGAGTTGATGCCCATTGGCTTGGAAAATGGCAGGGAAAGCCTTAGCCAGTGCATAATGGAGAACGCGCTGCGGGCCAGAGGTACTCAGAAGAAGAATGCAGGCAACTGGCACCGCCAGGCCAGCCTTCCGCATTGGAAATATAATAAAGAAAAGGAGAAAGTTCTATGAAAAAGAAAGCAGTGGCAGTATTTATGGCAGCAGTGATGGTAGTGGTGCTTGCGGGCTGTGGAGGCAACAATGCAAAGGAGACAGGAGACAGGGATAAGAAGGCCTCAGAGGAATCTAAGAAGGATGACGCAGATGAGACGGAGATCCAGGTGTTTATCGCGGCAAGCCTGAATACCGTCATGACGGAAATCGCGGAAAAGTATAATAAAAACAATCCGAATGTGAAGATTACCTTCAATGCGGATAGTTCCGGCACCCTGCTGACACAGATCGAGGAAGGGTATGAATGTGATATTTTCTTCTCGGCTGCCCAGAAGCAGATGGACCAATTGGACCAGGATGGACTGGTCAAAGAAGGAACCCGCGCAAATGTGGTGAATAACCAGGTGGTGCTTGTGACCCGGAAGGACAGTGGAACCAAGGTAACCGGACTTGAGAATCTGAAGGATGCCCAGAGCATCGCGCTGGCAGGCGGAAGCGTCCCGGTAGGCAAATACACCAGGCAGGCGCTTGTGAATCTGGGAATCCTGGGAAAGACGGACGAGCCCGATGCAGTCACTACGGAACAAGTATCAGAAGCGCTTGGCGGCGTGGAGATCAGCGAGCAGGATAATGTAAGCAAGGTTCTGGCAGCAGTGGTGGAAGGCTCCTGCGAGGTGGGCACCACGTATTATTCCGATACCTATGGTTATGAGGATGAGCTGAATATACTGGAGACGGTAGGTTACGATCTGACAGGAAACGTGATTTATCCGATCTGCCTGGTAGATAATCAAGAAGCGGATGATACCCAGACCAAGGCCGCAAAAGATTTTTATGATTATGTGTTATCTGAGCATGCCAGCGAGATATTTTCCAATTACTATTTTGATACTGATGTGCACAGATAGACAAGAGGAAAGAAGGAGGAAGCATCTATGGAGGAAATAGGCGCAGTCCTGCAGGGCTTGGACTGGAGCCCGCTTTACATCTCGCTGAAGACAGGAGCGGTGGCAACCATAATCTCCTTTTTCCTGGGGTTATTCGCGGCCAGGAAGGTAATCAAGGCGGGCCCGAAAGTAAAGGCCGTGGCGGATGGGCTGCTTACGCTTCCCATGGTGCTGCCGCCTACAGTGGCGGGCTTCTTCCTTCTTCTCCTGTTCAGCAGAAGAAGGCCGCTTGGCATCTTTCTGTATGATCAATTAGACATCAAAGTAGTACAAAGCTGGATTGGATGCATTATTGCGGCGACGGTGATCGCATTCCCGCTGATGTACCGAAATGCCAGGGCGGCGTTTGAGCAGATCGATGTAAATCTGGTCTATGCGGGACGGACTCTGGGGATGAGCGAGGGCAAGATCTTCTGGAAAGTAGTGATTCCTACGGCAGGGCCCGGGATTATCTCGGGAACCATCCTGACATTTGCAAGAGCACTGGGAGAGTACGGAGCCACTTCCATGCTTGCCGGAAACATTCCCGGTAAGACAGGGACCATTTCTCAGAAGATTGCCATGGTTATCCAGGATGGCGATTATCTGACGGCCGGAGTTTGGGTGATTATCGTGCTCATCATCGCATTTACGGTCATCTTCCTGATGAATCTTTTCACTGGCAGGAACATGAAGAACGTCAAGCGCTGGTAGAAATACGGACAGAGGGAGAAGAGCAGTGGCAATCGAAGTTAGGATTAAGAAGAAACTGGGGAATTTTCAACTGGATATTGATTTTAAAACGGAAGAGAACCGGATCGGCATTCTGGGAGCCTCAGGCTGCGGAAAGAGCATGACTTTGAAATGCATCGCGGGCATCGAGACGCCGGATGAGGGGCGGATTATTGTGGATGGAACGTTGCTGTATGATTCGGCGAAAAAGATCAGCCTGAAGCCTCAGAAGAGACATATCGGCTACCTCTTCCAGAATTACGCCCTGTTCCCTACCATGACGGTGGAGGAGAATATAGCGGCAGGACTGCAAGGAAGAAAAGAGGAGAAAAGGAGAAGGGTCGTAGAGATGATGGAAAAGTTCCAACTGCTGGGACTTGGAAAGCAGCTGCCGGGAGAACTCTCTGGCGGACAGCAGCAAAGGGTAGCCTTGGCAAGAATCATGGCCTATGAGCCGGAAGTCATCCTGCTGGACGAGCCGTTCTCCGCGCTGGATGACTTCTTGAAAGACAGGCTTGCGCAGGAGATGCTGGATCTGCTGAAAGATTACCGGGGAACGGTCGTTCTCGTATCCCACAGCCGGGACGAGATCTATCGGTTTACCAGGGAACTTCTGACCATGGCAGATGGGATGCAGATCAGTTACGGAGGCACCCGGGAGATCTTTGCGAACCCAGGGAGGAAGGAGACAGCACGTCTGACCGGGTGTAAGAACATTGCAGAGGCGAAAAGGATAGACGGCCGCCATCTTGAAGTGCCGGAATGGGGGATTACTTTGTGCTTGAATGAAAACATCCCGGAAAAGGTGGCGTTCGTCGGGGTTCGGGCCCATGAATTTATCCCTGTCTGGGGAGATGCAGGAAGCAACTGTATTCCTGTGAACGTTAAAAGCAGTGCGATCCTGCCTTTTGAAAGAAAGTATTTCCTGGCGGGCGCAGAGGGAAGCGAGGAGGATATCTGCTGGTTTCTGCAAAGGGATAAATGGCCTTTGATCGACAGGAAGGGAATGCCGGACTTCCTTATGATGCCGGAGGAGAAGATCTTACTGCTGGAATAGCGATACCATTTCTTTTTTTTCATGGCTGTGGTAGAATACGACTAATGGAACATGATGGCTGGAGGAAGTATATGAATAATAAAGAGATGATAAAATATTTTTACGAGACGGTAGTTACCGAAAATCTGTTGGATGAAGTATGCCGCTTCGTATCACCGGACTGCGTGCTTAAGATAGGGGAAGACGACATACCTCTGGGGGATGACGGGATGAAGACGCATTTGATAGAAGTGAAAAAGACGTATCCTGATTATTCTATGAAGATCCTTCGTCAGTTTTGCGAAGGAGACTATGTAATCTCGGAATTTATAATGGAAGGCACCCATATGGGCGAGTGGCTGGGCATGAAGCCTACGAATAAAAGGCTGCGCTTTACAGGCGTGGATATTGATAAAGTCGTTAACGGGAAGATGGTTGAGCATGGAGGCGCGGTCAATACATTTGAGACGCTCTTTGAAGAACATATGATAAAGCTGGTATAATAAGCGGATGGCTCCAGTCATAGCGATGCAAAAGGAGGAACAACGGTGGTAGAATTAAACGAAGAAGCAAAAGAATACATGCAAAGGTTCGGATGGAAGCATGTGGTACTTAATATTGAGACTATAACCAGCTGATGCGCGCCTCCATATAAGGAGATGTCGGTAAGTTTTACCGATGCGGATGAAGAGGCGATGCTGGAGAAGGGGTATGAGACAGACCAAAGCGAGTTGGGAAACGTATATTACCCAAAGGAGGGAATAGAAATCCCGGATCATATTATCGTAAAGTATGTAGAATATCCCTGGGTCACCTGCTTCGAGGTGGAAGGGATAGAAATCATCAAAGAGGCAATGCAAAAGGATATTGAGGAATAGACAAGCCTGAGAGCAGGCCAAGCGGCTATGTCAAAATGGGTATTAGGAGTTTCCCAAACAAAAGGATATTAAGAAACAACTCATGTTTATCTGCTTGCGAAGAAATAATTGATTATAAATAAGAGATATTGCTTAAATAAGGTGGTATCTCTTTTATAACAAAAACCTGATGTAACGACTTATAAAGTGAAATAAAACGCTATGGAAAAATGACACTTGAAATAGAGTGTCTTTTTTATTGCTGTGAAACAGCATAGTATTTCATTTCTGCTTGTTTGTTATCAACGTTTTATCTCATTGCTTGTCAAGAACTTGTTGAAAAGCAATGCTTTAGCACTCTTTACAAACTGTGCGATAAGACGTATTTTCAAAATAGCAGAAATTGAATATAGAATAAGACTGAAAAAAGAAAATATTTAGTACTGAAGTATTTTACTTTTATGGTAAGGTGCTTTTTTTATTTATGATACTTCTCATATATCCATATCAAAAGGAGGATTGATAGAAAATGGCACAAATTTATGGATATGTACGAGTTTCAAGCATAGACCAGAATGAAGAACGACAGATTGTTGAATTATCAAAAAGAAACGTACTTTCTAGAAATATTTACATAGATAAACAGTCTGGAAAAAGTTTTGAGCGTCCGCAATATAAAAAACTCATCAAAAAATTAAAACACGGCGATTTACTTTATATTCTAAGTATTGACCGTCTAGGCAGAAATTATCTTGAAATACAGGAACAATGGAGAATGCTTACTAAAGAAAAAGGAGTTGATATTTGTGTAATAGATATGCCCTTACTGGACACAAGAAACGGAAAAGATTTGATGGGAACGTTCATTGCTGACCTTGTGTTACAGATATTATCGTTTGTGGCACAAAATGAACGTGAAAACATCAGAAAAAGGCAGGCACAGGGTATTGCTGTCGCAAAGGCAAAAGGCATAAAATTCGGCAGACCAGAAATCGCACTCCCGGAAAACTTTGGAGAACTTGTCCATGACTGGGAAAAGAAAAAAATCCCTCTGCCGGAAGTTTTGGAATTATGCAAAATGAGTAAAGCAACATTTTATAGGAAATTAAGAGAATATCGTCTGCTGGAACAAAAATAGTCTGCGATGAACTATCAAAATGTACACCTTTTGAAAGCCCACAGATACTTTTTAATTATAATCGATGCAGTCGGAATTTTCAATAGATTTCACGAAAATTGACGCACTGAAACCCACTTTTTCTGTATCTTTTGTCGGGGAGGATATTGCAAAAGCCGGACAACGGCATTTATCAAAAGGTGTACCTTATGACAGTCCGCTTTCTTTCTGCCGTTTGTTCCTCAGCCGGTATTCCCTCAGACGCCGGTAAAAGGTGGCCTCGCTCATGCCGCACTGTTCCAATGCGGCGGAAAAGGAAATCTGCTGTTTCTCCCATTGCCGCACAATCCGCCCGAAATTATCGGGAACCGGGATTTCCGGTCTGCCGAATCTCACGCCTTTTGCCTTCGCCGCCGCAATCCCTTCCGCCTGCCTCTTTTTAATGTTCTCCCGCTCGCTCTGCGCCACAAAAGACAATATCTGCAATACAAGGTCTGCAATAAAGGTTCCCATCAGGTCCTTGCCGTTCCTCGTATCCAAAAGCGGCATATCAAGGACGCAGATATCCACGCCGATCTCCTTTGTCAGTACCCGCCATTGGTTCTGGATTTCCTCATAGTTCCGTCCCAGACGGTCAATGCTCAGGATATACAGCAAATCCCCGGCTTTCAGTTTCTTTACTAGTTTCTTATACTGGGGGCGGTTGAAGTCCTTCCCCGACTGCTTATCCATATAGATATTCATTTTCACCACACCCTTTTCTTTCAGGGCCAAAAGCTGCCTGTCCTCGTTCTGGTCTGTGCTGGATACCCGCACATAGCCGTAACTGTTCTGTTTCACGGCTTCGCCTCCCTTCAAAAAATTGTATTACTATATCTTGACAAACTATGTTCTTATAGATACAATATATAGCGCATAAAGGATTTGGCTACGGACTGTATGCAGAGCCGCAGCCGCTATGTTTCAGAGAATGAAAGTTTCCTGCCGTTTCACCGGCACAAGTGTTTTAAAGGATTTATGGGGTAAGGGGTAGTGTCCCCTTTTGCTGGAAATAAAAAATGAATACAGCGTTTCAAACGCATATGTTATGAGAGTACTGCTCTTTAGCCGTGCTCATTTGTTTTATATATCAACCGCCGGAGGTTTTTGCAATCGTTACCTGTCGGCATTTCAGACGAAGGAGGTGGTGCATATGCAGGAGAACTTGTTGTATCCCTATGATTGCATACTCGTTGTTCTATCGGTACGTCACACCGCTTACGCCGGACGAAGCGGGGGATTTAATGGCAAGGGCGGAACGGTCCGTTTCCCCGGCCTCCTCCTGCTATGAGGCATACCGGGAGCGGTTAATCCTCTATTCGGAAAAAGAAACCCAGTATGGGGCGGACTGCAACTTCCTGTTAGAAGCGGATGAATATCTGCGGGAACGGAAGCTGCCCGGTCTCCAAAACGTGAACGGATATTAAAATTTTTGTCAGTATAGCAAAAAGGAAAGCCCGCCAGTTATTCCGTGCAGGAATAGTTGACGGGCCCTTTTTTCTGTTACACTGAAATCTACAGTTATTGCAGATACAGGCTATTATAATGGAACGGAAATCAAAAAATGTGTTGATGCTGGAATGAATGTCTATATTAAAAAAACTAAAGCTAATAATGCTACTAAAGATAATGAATTCCGTAAAGAAAAGATTATATATGACACTAAGACTGATGAATACACATGTCCGGGTGGATATAAACTTGCATTTTTTGAAAACACATCAAAAAATGGCATGAAATATCGAAAATATAAATGTTCCGATTGCAATTCTTGCAAGTATAAAAAAGACTGTACTACTTCTTCGTCTGGAAGAACCGTATAACGTTGGGAGCATGAAGATGTTTTGGAAACTGTATATAAGAAAACCATGGATAATAACGAGGTTTATAAGCAGAGGAGATGCATCGTTGAACATCCATTTGGGACGATAAAAAGAAGCCTTGGATATAGTTTCTTTCTTCGATGCAGATAAGAAAATGTTGATGCAGAAGTTGCATCTATGTTTATCACTTATAACTTTAAGCGATTATTTTGTATGTTTTCAACACAAGAATTAATAAAGAAATTTGAATAATTCATAAAAAGGCGGAGGAGTAAATGTGTAAATTTTATTAAAAACAAAGAATATATGATGGTAGTATAGATACATGACACTAAAAAATAAAAAAGCACCGTAAATCAGACTCACATTGTAAATCGTTAGACAGTCTGACACACGGTGGTGTGGGAGTTCGGTAGATAAAATAATTATCTACCCGATTAAACTTTATAGTATTATTTTGTGCATATTTTGTCTTATATAGTATATGGAATAATAAGAAATTGAATCCTATAATGCTTTATAGAAAGCAGCATAGAACTCCATAGTGCATATTGCGGCGCAAAACGGCCGCATTCTGTTTCTGAACAGCCGATATATACGATGTCTAGGTAACTACTCCGATATAATGATGGTAGCCATCAGAGTGCTGGTGAATACATCATTTTTAAGTAGGATTATGTATACAGCTAGATTACAAAGACATCATTATCAAACATTACGCACTGTCCATGTCAGGCAGTGAAATAGCCCGTCAAATTGGAGCCAGCATATCTGGAGTTAACAACTTCTTACGGGCTTTCAAGAAGTGTGAGGACCTATGGAATTGCTATAAGAAAAAATGTGAAGAAGAAGGTGCCCGCTTCTATCAGTACAGTCAGTATTGTGAGTTCTACAACAGATGGTGCGAAGAGAATTATGAAACAGCGCACTTCAATGCCGTGATTGCTCAGAAGATGGAGGTTGATTTCGCAGGCCAGACATTCTCTATGACTGATCCACTTACCGGTGAGATCCTGACGATTGTTGTGTTTGTAGCAATCCTGCCATATTCACAGTATATCTATGCTGAAGGAATGCTCTCCACAAAGGAACCTCAGTGGATTGATGCGAATAATCATGCACTGGATTACTTCGGTGGAGTTCCGGCATTAGTTGTCTGTGATAATTGTAAGCAGGCTGTCATCGTTAATCAGGATTGGATCGAACCAGAACCAAAGTTCAAGAGCTATGTAGAAAACGCAACAGGCATTCTTGAGAAAGGTTTCTTCCATAAGCTTGAAGAACGACAGTATTTCTCTCTAGAACAGTTCAATAAAGATCTCTGGAAGGAGCTGGATGCTCTTAACAAGAAGCCATTCAAGAAGAAAGAACACAATAGATCCTACTATTGGGAAGAGGAGAAACTTGAATTGATGACGCTTCCCACCATGCATTACGAGTACATGGAGAGAAAAACGGCAAAGGTATCAAGCGATTTTCACGTACGCTTTGACAATGCTTATTATAGCGTAGATAAATCGTTTCTGCATAAGACAGTATCCATTAAGGCTTCGTCGGCCGTTGTTCGTATCTATTCTCTTGCTGGGGTATTCCTGTGTGAATGGCCAAGAGCAACTCGCAAAGGTCAGTGGTCAACCAATCCGGAGCATCTGCCGGATAACTATAAAGGGTTTACTCAGTGGAACGGTCCTTGCTTTATCCAAAAGGCTCAGTTCATTGGCAAGAATACAGAGACCGTTATCCGAACGATTCTTCAATCCAGACAGTACGAAGTCCAGACCTATCGAATGTGCCTGGGGCGATTGCACTGAATAAACAGAAATATACATTTTAATGCCACCGGAAGCTTCCAGTATTGATATTCTTTTATCCCACAGTAAAGCTCTTGCGGATCAGATGAGAGAGGAGGTGGACGACTGATGCTTACCGGAACTGCACTTATGAATGAGCTTGTTGATGAGTTGAATGAACTCAAGCTTTCAACAATGACAGTTACACTGGATGATTTGTACCACAAACCTGGATTCCTTGAAATGGACAATCTTACTCTGGTTGCAGAACTAATCGGACCACAGTTTCAGGAAAAGGTCAGTACAACGCTGAAGAATCGATTAACAGTCGCATATCTATAGGGATGTCCTGAAGAATTAACTGATTGTGTTGATTCTGACAGAAGAGAATATCTGCCCTCTGGTATAACAGAAGTTCTTTCATCACTGGATTTCATTGAAAGAGGCTATAATCTTTGCATTCTTGGCGAATCTGATGCTGGCAAGTCCTACTTCGCAAAAGCGATTGGTATCAAAGCCTGCAACCGGTATAACGTCGTATGCTTTCACAGTGAGGAACTTTTGGAAAGTATGGTTGCTCTAAAAGAACAGGATTACGATAAATACGCTCGTAAGATGAAAAAGTATCTCAAATGGGAACTAATTATACTGGATGACTTTCTACTCCACACGATCACAGACGAACGTGAAACCAAGATACTCTTTGAGCTCCTTGAGAAGCGGTACGAACAACGAAAAAGCACTATCGTGTGTTCGCAGCGCGATACAGACAACTGGAAAGCGATGATCCTAAACGATGAAGTATCGGCGAACTCCATCATGAAAAGAGCCACCAAACATTATACGATTAAAATCAATTCAAGGTAATCAGCTGCTAATTAGCTAAAATGAACGGCGACCGCCGTAAACTGCACCATAGCCTTTATATAATATTCAATTTATTTTTTCATATTCTTATTTCTCTTTTCTGTTTTTACAATGTCATCATAACTCAGAAGAGAAATAAATACATGCCAAATGTGAATGAAAAGTAGCCAATTGTTGCAGACGTATCAAGTTTCAATCAAACGAAAAGAAAGGTGGAATAAAAGATGATGAGAGCTTACGAAAATATTCAGTTTACAAGTGAAAATAGGAAATCACCAAGAAGTTACTACATACCAGGTGGATGTTCCCAATATTTATTATTAAATGGAGAGTGGAAATTTGCATATTTTAATCGAGATATTGATGTTCCAGAAAAGATTAAACAGTGGGATAAGATAAACGTTCCTTCTTGCTGGCAGTTATACGGATACGAAAATCCAAACTACACAAACATTAACTATCCATATCCTTGTGATCCTCCTTACGTACCAACAGATAATCCTTGTGGAGTGTATGAAAGAGAATTCGAACTTGAGAAAAAATGGGGTAAAGTGTACTACCTATTCGAAGGTGTATCGTCTTGTGCATACCTATATATTAATGATACTTATGTTGGATTCACACAAGGCAGCCATCTACAAGCAGAATTTGATATTACAGAATATGTAAAAGAAGGAACAAATAAAGTAACTGTCAAAGTTTTAAAATGGTGCTGTGGAAGTTATTTAGAAGACCAAGATTTCCTTCGTTTTAATGGTATTTTCAGAGATACTTATATTTTACAAAGACCGTTTGGCCATATAGAAGACGTAGAAATTATCCCAAATAAAAAAAATATTCATATTGTGTCTGAAGGTGCTTGTGAGGTATCCATTGCTTTTGAAGGCGAAGTGTTAGTGCAAACACAGATGGAAAATGAATTTACTTATGAAGTGGAAAATCCAGTTTTATGGAATGCAGAAAAACCAGCTCTCTATGATGTGGTATTAAAGAGAGAGGGAGAAGAATTAAAGTTCCGTATCGGTTTGAGAACAATAGAAGTTTCTAATCAATATGAATTGTTGATTAATGGAATGTCAGTAAAACTTCACGGTGTAAACCATCACGATACTCACCAATATAATGGATGGTGCCAGACAGACGAAGAACTTCGTAAAGACTTACTTTTAATGAAAGAATTAAATATGAACTGTGTTCGTACTGCACATTATCCACCTACACCCAAATTTATGGAAATGTGTGATGAAATCGGTTTGTACGTAATCTGTGAAACAGACATTGAAACCCATGGATTCCTTCGTCGTTTGCCAAATGTAGAGTATCATTTTGATATGGACTCTAATGATTGGCCTGCATCTACATTGGAATGGCAAGGTGAACATGTAGAACGTATGGAAAGAATGGTAGAAACATTCAAGAATTATGCCAGCATTATTATGTGGTCTACAGGAAATGAAAGTGGTCATGGAGTCAACCATGTGGCAATGATTCGCTGGACAAGAAACCGCGATAATTCCAGATTGATTCATTGTGAAGATGCTTCTAGAAAGCAACAAATCCACAATGCAGACGTGTATTCAAGAATGTATATTACCTTTGAAGAGTTAGAAAAGGCAGCGGTTACAAAGGATATTTGTATGCCAGTATTTTTATGTGAATATTCTCATGCGATGGGAAATGGTCCTGGAGATGTATATGAATATAATGAAATTTTTGATAAATATCCAAAATTAATCGGTGGCTGTATTTGGGAATGGACAGACCATGTAGTTATGGTAGATGGTGTCGCAAAATATGGCGGAGACTTTGAAGGGGAATTAACAAATGATGGTAATTTCTGTTGTGACGGCCTTGTATTTGCAGACAGATCATTTAAAGCAGGAACCATGGAAGCAAAGGCAGCATTCCAACCAATTCGTACATCATGCGAAGACGGTGTCCTTAGTGTATATAACCGCCTAGACTTTACAAATCTTAATGAATACGACTTTACATATTGGGTAGAAGTAGATGGAGTAAAAGGAGAAGAAGTAACTCTGAATCTAGATGTAGCACCTCATGAAACTGTAACACTGGAAATTCCATATACAGAAACTACTTGCCAATATGGAGTGTATTTGAATACTAGATTAACAAAAGCAGACAAAGAATATGCACAAACACAACATGAACTTTCATATAAAGTAGAAGAAACTGTAAGTGAAGCATCCCTTACATTAACAGAAGATCAATATCATATTTACGCTTCGGGAGAAGGATTCCAATACGTATTTTCTAAAATTTACGGTGGATTTACAAGCATGATCGTAGATGGAGTAGAGCAATTGGCTGGAACAAGCAAATTCTCGATGTTCCGTGCAACGACAGACAATGATGCGAAAATGAGACCATTCTGGGCGAATGTGAATATTTGGCAAGGGGAAAATCTTGATTGTGCATTTACAAAAGTGTATGAATGTGATATTTGCGATGACAAAATTCTTCTTAAGGGATCTTTAGCAGGAATTTCTAGAAAACCAGTTCTTTTATATGATATGGAAATAAGAATTACAGTGGGTGGAACTGTGGAAATTGGATTTAATGGCAAGATTCGTGAAGATGCAACATGGATGCCTAGATTAGGTATGGAATTTACTTTGACTGAACAAGCAAGTGCATTCTCTTATTACGGCAGAGGACCATGGGAAAACTACTGTGATATGAGTCACTGTGCAAGTATTGGTGCGTACGAAAGTGATGTAGATTCTGAATATGTGAATTATGTATATCCACAAGAACATGGAAATCATATGAATGTAAAACGACTTACATTGGGCAAATTAGAATTCCAATCAGAAGATGGTTTTGAATGTAATGTTTCAAAATATACAATTGATGATTTAGATCGAGCAAAACATACAGATGAGTTACATCCAGATGGAAATGTTCATGTGCGTATTGACTACAAAGTATCTGGGCTTGGAACAGCTTCTTGCGGGCCTGATTTACCAGAAAAATATCGTTTCTCAGAAAAAGAGGTAACTTATAGATTTAAAATTGTAAACTTGCATAAGGAGTAGTTAGATTGGTTTCATTATATGAGCAAAAAGAGGGAAGTGACAAAAATGATAGAACAGAACCTACAAACTGCTATGGGGAAACAAAGCCATCTAATCCTGAAACACACTTGATTCCACTGATTCTTCAGGTACCTAATGGACAACGCGAACATATTTCAGTATTTGGTACAGACTATCCAACAAAAGATGGTACATGTATCCGTGATTATATCCACGTTATAGATTTAGCTCAGGCGCATATCTTGGCCGTAAAATATCTTATGGCTGGAAATGAAAGCAATATTTTTAACTTAGGAAACGGAGTGGGATTTACTGTAAGAGAAGTAATTGAAATGGCAGAAAAAGTAACTGGTCAATCAATTAAGGTTGTGGAAACAGAGAGCCGAGAAGGGGACCCAGCAGTGCTTATAGCTTCTAGCGAAAAAGCAAAGAATGTTCTTGGATGGAAACCTAAACACAACAGTCTGAAAGAAATTATTCAAACCGCATGGAATTGGCATCAAAGCCATCCGAATGGATATAGAAATATATAAGCATGGATGAAGGAAAAGAAATATTGTCTTGAAGAACTGTGGTTGATTCATCAATGGCTATATCACAGGGGGGAATAAAAGTGAAAAACTATTACATTAACAGCTTATTACATGGTGGAGATTATAATCCGGAACAATGGTTATATGATCCATGTGTTTTGGAAACAGACATTGAATATTTCAAAAAAGCACATATTAATGAAGTGACATTAGGAATTTTCTCATGGGCAATGCTTGAACCAGAAGAAGAACAGTATGATTTTGGATGGATGGAAACAATTATCAATAGATTATACGAAAATGGTATTTCTGTAATACTTGCAACACCTTCCGGAGCTAGACCAAAATGGATGTCTGATAAATATCCGGAAGTATTGCGTGTGGATGAAAAACGTAATAGATTTCTGTATGGAATGAGACATAATCATTGTTATACATCACCAGTATATAGAGAAAAAACGAGAAAAATGAATACGGAGCTGGCAAAACGTTTTGGGAATCACCCCGGTGTAATTGCGTGGCATATTTCCAATGAATATGGCGGAGAATGTCACTGTCCGCTTTGTCAGGAAGCATTTCGTGAATGGTTAAAAGAAAAATATCAGACAATAGATAGGCTGAATTTTGCGTGGGCAACTACTTTCTGGAGTCACAGATACAACGGTTTCGAACAAATTGAGAGCCCTTCATTATGTGGAGAATATGGGCTTCACGGTTTAAATTTGGACTGGAAACGTTTTGTGACTGACAGAACGGTTGATTTTGTACGTCATGAAGTTAAGGCAATTAGAGATGCAGGTTCAGAAAAACCCACAACAATCAATATGATGTATGACTATAAGGGGCTCAATTATCATAAATTCAAAGATGTTGTAGATATTATTTCTTGGGATAATTATCCACAGTGGCATAAAAAAGCAGAATATTTAACTGCAATGGATAATGGAATGCAACATGATATTATGAGAAGCATTAAACATCAACCATACTTATTGATGGAAAGTTGTCCAGCGGCTACGAATTGGCAACCTGTGAGTAAACTGAAAAAACCAGGGATGCTTCATCTTGCGTCATTACAGGCTATTGCACATGGTTCCGACAGTGTTCAGTATTTTCAATTGCGTCAGAGCAGAGGTTCTTCAGAAAAATTTCATGGGGCTGTGATTGATCATTACGGAGGTAGTGATACAAGAGTATTTGATGAAGTTACTCGAGTAGGTAAATCTCTTGAACAGCTTCAAGAAATTGTTGGTACGCAGGTAGAGGCTAAAGTAGCCGTGTTGTTTGACTGGGAAAATCGTTGGGCAATGGAGGATGCACAGGGACCAAGGAATAAAGGCCTATATTATAAAGAAACTGTAGAAAAATCATATTATGCATTTAGAAAACTGGGCTTAGATGTTGATGTGATTGACATGGAGCAGGCATTGGAGTCATATTCGATTGTTGCAATTCCGATGTTGTACATGTTCAGAGATGGCTTTGAAAATAAAGTAAGAACATTTGTAGAAAATGGCGGGACTGTAATCATGACTTATTGGTCAGGAATCGTAGATGATACAGATCTGTGTTATCTCGGGGGAACACCGCATGGATTGATGGATGTATTTGGGATTCGGAGTACAGAAATTGATGCATTATACGACTGGGAAAGTAATACTTCAATCCCTGTAAAGGGCAACTCTTTGAAAATGACTTCGGAATGGAAATGCAAAAATCTTTGTGATCTTGTAAAAACTACTTCAGCAGAAGTGTTAGCAGTTTATGGAGAAGACTTTTATGCGGGAATGCCAACAGCTACAAAAAATCGGTTTGGTAGAGGCAATGCATATTATATTTGTGCTGATTTCGAACAAGGATTTTATGATGAAGTTATTAAAAAAATCGTAAAAGATTCAAAACTTTTTGTACCTGTAAAAAGCATTCCAAATGGTGTTGAAGTTACAACAAGGAGTTCTAGTGAAAATAAATATGTTTTTATTCAGAATTTCAATATGCATTCCGTCAAAATGGAAATTGATACTCGAAATTCTCAAATCATTTTAGGGAATTATAAAAAATCTACAATAGAAGGTTTTGATACTATTGTCTTAAAACTAAAAAGATAATGCGTTCCTATATGGTAGTAAACTGATTAAGGATGCGTAAAATGGAAAAGCAGAGTAGGGGCAATTGTTTCGAAGGTTTAATTTATCCCAAGGAATACATTCGAAACTATGAAATTATAAGAGAAAAATATAAACCAGGGAAAAATAAGAATACACCTTATTATTCTAAATGGATGAAAATTGGCATGTGTAAAAGTGGATATGGATTCGTAAATTCAGAAGGAATGTCATATTCATATAGTCCGGGAGATTATTTTGTAATCTTGTCAAATGTTGCATACACAGTCAAATGTGAAAGCAAAGATGATACCCTATGGGAAAGTGTATTAATAGATGAACAGGCTGTTGGCTCCTTTTTTAATACTTGTAATAAAGTATTATTGGAAACAATGATTCACCAAAAAAATAAAATTCAGGTGTTTAACTATTTGGATAAACCTAAAATAGGGTTGTCGATTCATCTGTTATTTAGTGAACTTGAAAATATAGGACTTATGCAGTATGAAATTTTGACCGGGATTATACAAATACTAATTATTAATATTATTAGGGATTTTCAAGGGGACGATATAAACAATGAAAAAGATAGAAAGGATAGTTTTGACTATATTTTTCCATCAATTCAATATATTATGGATCATTACAATGAGACGATACGCATATCAACATTAGCGAAAGTATGTTATATGAGTGAGTCTTATTTTAGGAAAACATTTTATGAGTGTATGCATGTTTCACCTTCAGAATATATTAATCGATATCGAATTGATAAAGCTTGTGAATTGATTAAAACTACAAATCAATCAATAGATTTGATATCTTCAAAAGTTGGATTTCAATCAAAAGCGACTTTTTATCGAAATTTTAAACAGCAGAAAGGATGTAAACCGTTTCAGTGGAAAAGTAACGATTTATCAGAGTGAAAATAAAACACGATTTTATATTTTACAATTGAAGTATTAATTTCAAAAAAATGTGGTGAAAATGAGAGAAAATGTATTGAAATTGAAAACATTTTAACAAATGCGTTTGTTAAAATAAGTTGAAATTATATAATAGTCCATATCCATAAAAACGGACTATAATAACTTCTCGGAATCTCAATGAATGAGATCCCAACTGAAAATTGACAACTGAATATCGTGCAGGAAAAGAAATTTGTGAGAAATGGACATAAACGTTGGACATAGCGGGTACTATGCCTTGAAAAATTCTATCTTGGATTGTCGTCGGTAAAGATATGTACGGTCCTGCCGTATTTCGCCGGTGAACAGGGATATTCACAGAAGCAGCCGTACTTCCGATTGGCTTTTGGACACCGGCATTTTGCCCGGTGCTTGGCAGCCTCATATCCATCCTTATGCATACGTAAGCCCATCTTACAGATCAGGACACCATCGTCATCAATGGTGAAATCATCCTTATAAGTAAAATGTCCGGTATGACCGGGATTAAGGTCAATAAAGGGTGTGATATTTACCTGTCTGCAATATTTATAGACAGGGTAAGTATCTTGTGCGGAATCCAGAAGAAGTTTTTCAATGCGGAATTCCGGAAGGTATGCCTTCATGGTCAAAAAGGAATGGAGAAGTGAAAGCATGTCATGCCGGGAAGCCCGTTCCAAAAGTGGGAATATCGGGAGGTCGCTGTAGGAATCGGATGCCACATACATGTAGAGGTGGCAGCCGAAGAAATAGTATTCCCGATGAGAGTCCCATCCCCAGTTGCAGTCAGGCTGAGAGTATTGACGTTTACAGTTACAGGAAAAACAGCCGTTTTCCTTACAATCGCAGGTTCGCTTTTTTCGCTGTTATGCGGAAGTGCGGACAGGAGTGCCGTCATCGGCAAGTGCCGGATGGTACGGATCAATCAGCCCTTTGCGGACAGAAATACTTAGGAACTGCTGTTTATAGAGCCGGAAAATAAGAAAAAAAGGATTTTCCGGTTTCAACTGCCAGCGTTCCAGCAAAGGAAGAAGTTTAGAAGCGATGCTTGAAGAATCGCAAGGAGTTTTATCGCCTTTCTTTTTAGAGTATCCCCGAAGGGGAATCCACTTAAGATAGCGTAGAGAGGAGTTTCCCTGAGCATGCGGCACCAGATAGTGATGGAAGTCAAGAAACTAGAACTGCACGATATAATCCCAAGTACTTTTAGAGAGTGCAAAAGGGTCAGGATAAAATTTAAGGAATTCAGATACGAAAGTATCTTAATAAGCGGCATGGCCACCAGTATTAACAGGTAACATAATAATCGCCTTCAGTCGATTGAAATAGAATATAATCAATCGGCTTCGCCGCAAATTTTGGGAGATTTGTCAAGTGTTTTCGACAAAAAAAGTGGGTGATTTTTAAAATAAGGATTCTGAAAGCCTTATGGAATAAGAGGTGAAGATTCCGAGAAGTATTATACAATAAAGGAGGGTTTCTTTTATGAAAAAGATGGGTAAAAGAATTATGGCAGTTTGTATAGTGATTGTTATGATGCTCAGTTTAGTTGCATGTGGAGGCTCTAAGAGCGAGAAGGGTTCTGCAAAAGATGAAAATACGCTTACTGTATGGGCATGGGATTCGCAGTTCAATCTTTATGCTATGGAAGAAGCAGCAAAAATTTATCAGCAGAAAAATCCAGATTTCAAGCTCGAAACAACAGAGATTACATGGGATGATTTACAAACTAAGTTGGGAACAATTATTGGTTCTGGAGATTTTTCGCAGCTCCCAGATATTTGTTTAATGCAGGATTATGCATATCAGAAATATGTAACCATTTATGATGGATTGTTCCAGGATATAACGGATTGTGGGATTGACTTTTCGCAATTTGCAGAAGGTAAATTAACAGCTTCTGTTGTTGATGGAAAAAATTACGGTGTACCATTTGATAATGGAGCAGATGTTGCAATTTATAGAACAGATATTCTTGAAGAGGCAGGATATACAATTGAAGATTTGACCGATATTGATTGGGATAGATTTATTGAAATTGGTGAAGATGTTTATGAAAAAACAGGATATTCTCTTCTTTCTGTTCAGACAGGTGGATCAGATCTTATTTATCAGATGATGCAATCAGCAGGTAAGAGTACATGGAATGAAGATGGAACACCAAATATTGCAAATAATGCAGATTTAAAACAGTGTTTGGAAATTTATAAGGAAATGGCTGACAAACATGTAATGGATGTTAGAAATAGCTGGGATGAATATGTGGCTACATTTACAAGCGGAAAAACAGCAGGTGTAATTAATGGTTGTTGGATTATGGTACAGCTTCAGAGTGCGGAGGATCTTTCAGGAAAATGGGCTATTACTAATATCCCGTCATTACCAGGTGTAGAAGGTGCTACAAACTACACAAATCAGGGTGGATCCACTTGGGCAATTACATCAAACTGTCAGAACGTAGAACTTGCAACAGATTTTCTTGGAAGTACTTTTGCTGGAAGCACAGAATTATATGATACTATTCTTCCAGGCGCAGGTGCAATTTCAACATGGCTACCAGCAAGTGAAAGTGAAGTATATGCTGAGCCACAGGAATACTATGGAGGCCAAGCGGTTTACAAGTTGATTGCGGAATTTGCTTCAAAGGTGCCAACTGTAGATTTGGGTGTATACTATACAGAAGCTAATACTGCTTTAGCTACAGTAGTTGGGAATATTCTTGGAGGAGCAGATATTGATTCTGAATTAAAAACAGCACAGGATGATGTAGAATTTAATATGAGACAGTAACATGGATTATATAGGGGAACAATTGAAAATTGTTCATAAGTTCCCCTTTTCTAAATTTAAGAAAGATTTGGTGCAAATATGAGTAGTAAAAAATATCGCAAAAAACAAAGATTAAATCTTACTGGATGGGGATTCCTGATGCCGGCGATGATTTTAATTACCTGTTTTAGTTTATATCCAATGATTAGTGCTTTTATTACATCGCTGCAAACAGGAACTGGGACACAGCTTACTTTTTCTGGATTAAGTAATTATATAAGAGCTTTTCAGGACGATGTGTTTGTACAGTCTATAAAAAACTGTCTGTTTTATTTGATTATACAGGTTCCAGTAATGCTTGTTTTAGCATTAGTTTTTGCAAGTGCGCTTAATAATCCGCATTTAAGATTTAAGGGATTTTTTAGGACATGCATCTTCCTCCCATGTGCAACATCGTTAGTTGCATATGCAATTGTTTTTCGATCTTTGTTTGCAAACGATGGATTTATCAATACAATGTTGATAAAAATGGGAATTTTAGACGAAGCTTTTAATTTTTTAGCCAATCCCACTAGTGCTAAGATAGTAATTATTATTGCGCTTGTTTGGAGATGGACTGGCTATAATATGATTTTCTATTTAGCAGCACTCCAAAATATCGATTCCTCAGTTTATGAAGCGGCTAAAGTTGATGGGGCATCTCCTGTTCAGACATTCTTAAAAATCACCTTGCCATTGTTAAAACCAACAATATTGATGACTGCAATTATGTCAACGAATGGTACACTGCAGTTGTTCGATGAGTCTATGAACTTAACAAATGGTGGTCCGGGAAATGCTTCTATTACAATGTCACATTACATATATAATACAGCATTTAAAGGTGTTCCTAATTTTGGATATACTTCTGCAATGTCATTTATCATTTTACTGATGGTAGCAGTACTTGCATTTATCCAATTGAAAGTAGGTGAAGACAATGAGTAGAAAAGTAAAGAAATTTGGAATGTATTTTATGTTAATAGTAGTTTCAATTATTTCTATTTTCCCTATTTTTTGGATGGTAATAGCTTCAACCAATAGAAGTGTAGATGTTATTGGAGGTAAACTCACGGTAGGAACATATTTATTGGAAAATTATAAGACATTGGTTTCACAGCAACCGATATGGGGAAATTTTTGGAATTCATGTAGATACACAGTTGCAGTCACTGTGTTTGCTTTGATTATAAGTTCTTTGGCGGGCTACGGATTTGAAATATACAAAGATAAAAAGAAAGAAAAGATATATGCATTGGTACTTATAACAATGATGATTCCTTTTGTCGCTCTAATGGTTCCTTTGTTTAAAATGTATTCTAAACTTGGTTTGTTAAATACTGTACTAGGATTTATGTTACCATCACTTGCAACACCTCTGTTAATCATGATGTTTAGGACTAATGCAAAGGCATTTCCACCATCAATTATTGAGGCATCGAGAATAGATGGACTTTCAGAATTTGGCATATTTTTTAGAATGTACATACCTAGTATGAAATCTGTATTCGCAGCAGCTGGCGTTGTAACATTTATGAATTCATGGAATAACTTTTTATGGGCAAAAGTTATCATGTCAGATAGTTCGACTCAGACAATGCCTATGTTGATTTCAAATCTTACATCAGGGTATAAGACAGATTATGGTATGCTGATGCTTGCAGTATTAATTACTACGATTCCTACCGCAATTGTATTCTTTACTCTTCAGAAGAATTTTGTTGAGGGAATTACTGGATCAGTGAAGTAGAAGTGTATTAGAATGTGAGATTAAGTTAAAATAATCAACTAATTAGGGGGGTATAGTTATGCTATGGTTCCCCATCAAGAAGACAATGAAGTAAAAAAATTCGGCTGATAGCCATAAGGCTATCAGCCGCAGACTGTAGACAAAGTCCCCAGCTTGATGCCGGGGCTTTTCTTCTGCAGTTATCAACCTTGTATCTATCTTTCCTCTTTTTATCAAGAAAATCGTAAACGTACCATAGTGGGTATCTTTACAACAAAACGGCCGCTTTCGCGACCGTCGATTTACTAGTTATCTTTTCTGATCTGTTTGGGAAGATCTTGAGACCACGGAAGAAGTTTATCCAGAAAAGATCTGTCGGTATCACTCCCATGTGCTCTGGTATCTCTGAAAGCAGATACTCAAAATAATCGTATGGCTTCAGATTGTTTGCTTTTGCCGTATCTGCTGAGTATTCTGTGACCTCGGAGCCACTTAATCCGTTATAGAGAGCCATCCATTCCGAATGTCAGAGCCGCCTGTATCAAAAAGGCATTCCGCTGTTGAGAGCCACCTCTTGAAGCAATACAATATTTTTACGGATGAATCCGTAATACTTTGAGAGGAGGACAATCGAATGTCCAAAGATGTTTATTGTAAAATAGAATTACCGAAAGTTGCAAACGGGAATTGGAGAATGTTGCATCTCCAAATTGGAGAAAGTTGCAAGGCATTCGCTAGAAGCGCTCAGGAACGGTGTAGCGCTTGAGTGGCAGCCACCAAGTATGAGCATTCCCATGAAAAGATCCATTGCAGGTATATCCAAAAACCATTAACCTTATCTTTATTGTAGTCCAAACAATAAAGACAAGGAGGAAAGGAGAATGTCAACTACAATGGATCAGATACATCATATCAGAGATATGTTCTACCGGCAAGATAAGAACATTTCTGAAATCGCATCTGAGACCGGCCTTAACTGGAAAACGGTCAAAAAATATGTGGATATGGAGGACTTTAACAATCCATCTCCCAAACCTGCATCATCAGAGGTTCACGAATCCAAGCTTGACCCATTCAAACCTTTGATTGATGAATGGCTGCAGGCAGACAAGCTTGCACCAAGAAAGCAACGGCATACAGCCAAAAGAGTATTTAAACGCCTCAAGGATGAAGCAGATGGTTTCGGCTGCAGTTATCGGCTTGTTGCCTTATACGTCAAACAGAAGAAAGAGGAACTACGGCTAAAAAGAACCGATGGCTATATCCCTCTTAATCATCATCCCGGCGAAGCCCAGTCAGACTTTGGAACAGCCGATTTTTATGAAAATGACAGGCTTCATCACGAGGCTAAGTACCTTGTGCTCAGTTTTCCCTACAGTAACGGAGGTTTCCTCCAGCTTAATTATGGCGAAAACATGGAATGTCTTCTGGAAGGACTGGTTGCCATATTTGAGCACATCGGTGGTGTTCCCACGGAAATCTGGTTTGACAATACCAGAACCATTGTTACCGAAATCATCAAAGGTGGCGGGCGTAATGTAACAGAGCGGTTTCAACGCTTTTGTGAACACTACCGCATTAAGCCGGTTTTTATGAATCCTGAATCCGGATGGGAAAAAGGAAACGTGGAAAACAAGGTTGGCTACCTGCGCCGCAACGAACTTGTACCGGTACCCCGCTTTGATGATCTTGTGAAAGAAAACAAGCATCTTCTGGATCGTTGTGAAATCGATATGCAGCGTGAGCACTATGATGACGATGATGACCGCTTTATCAGTAAACTGTTTGAAGAAGATAAGGCTCGTTTACTGCCGCTTCCTTCCGTTCCGTTTGATACGGCACTTTACACAACGGCAACAACGGATAAATATGGAAAGTTTACTCTTGACGCAGGAAAGCACCGTTATTCTGCTTCACCGGCTTTCTGTGAGTCCATTGTAAATCTCAAGATTACATCCTCTGATGTGATTGTCATGGACAAAGATATGCACGAAGTGGTGCGTCATAAGCGCCTTTACGGCAATGAACATGAAAGAATGGACTGGCTGCCATACCTTACATATATCGCCAGGAAACCCCGTTCTCTTCGAAACAGCGGCATATATGACATGATGCCACAAACCATGCAGATATACATGGATAACTGCGAAAGCAAGGAACGCGGACGTGTCCTGAAGGTGCTTGCAGAACTTACGGAAAGAACCGGGTTTGCTAGTGCTGTCAGAACAGTTGACGAAGCAGTCCGGCTGAATGCCACAGATCCGGACAGTCTGCAGAGCCTTTACAGGCGAACCTATGCAGATGTACCGCTTCTGCCTCCGCTTGAAAACAAAGTTTTACTGCCACAGCAGAAGGTCATTCCGTTCAGAAATGATCTGAAAATGCTGGATGCCGCCCTTAAGAAGGGAGGTGTCTCAAATGGCTGATATAGAAAAATCCATTGCAGCATGCTGCAAACAGCTCAAGCTGTCCACGAACTTTGCAGGACAGGCTTTCGAGCAGAAAGGAGACACACCGCAGGAATACCTTTTAAACCTCCTGACAAACGAAATTGAATACCGTACAGCAAAAAGGAAGAGCAAGTTCCTCAATACCGCCGGCTTCCCACGTAGATACCGCGTGGAGGAATTCAGGGCAGATGAGATAGATTTCCCGGAAGACGTCAGCTTCCAAAGCCTGTTAGACCTGGAGTTTTATCATACAGGAAAAAATGTCATCATGTATGGAGGAACAGGAACCGGTAAAACAATGCTTTCCATTCTGATTGGAATGTCTGCATGTAATCAGGAAATTCCGGTAAGATTCTACCGCACTGCCGGACTTATCAATCTCTTTTCCGAGAGTCAGAGCAGCGGAAAGCTTACTGCACTGAAAAAGAAGCTTAACAGTGCCCGGATACTGATTCTGGATGAATTCGGATATGTTCCGTATGACCGCACCGGTTCACAGCTTCTGTTTGATTATCTTTCTGAGATACACGAGCAGAAATCGGTGATTTTAAACACGAATCTTGAATTCTCACAGTGGGTGAACGTTCTTTATGACCAACGGATGACAACAGCACTGATTGGCAGGCTCACCCACCATGTGGAACTGATTCTGTTCCCGGGGATCAATAATCGGTTACGTGAATCAAGCATCAATGCAACTCTTTCAAGAATCAGCAGTCAGGAGGCAGGTAACAATGGCTAAAAATAAAAAAGTTATCAAAGAACAGAAAAAATATCAAAACCTTCAGGAACGCTATGAGGAGATGAATGATTATCTTCTTGATCTCATAGAAGATCACCGATGCGCAGAAGAAGATCTGAGATATCTAAATGATTTTATCCATTATAAAGAGCTGGATGAGGAGTTCCGCTATTTCAGGGAACATGCACATGAAGATGAAAACTCGGAACTTCCGTTTCCATATCTCACGCTATAACAACTAAATATGGTCTGCAATGGCTATGTAGCTGGCAGAATAGCTGCCAGCCGAGGCCTTGCAACTTTCTCCAATTTGGAGATGCAACATTCTCCAAAAATATTTTGCATTTTTCTCCAAAAAGTGCTTGCAAAAAACAGTCCAAAGAGAAACAAATTTTACAGATGCTTCAGAATGGATATAGCCAGCGGCGTATTGCCAGTACTCTGCGCGTATCCAGAAATACGGTCGCCAGAGTTGTGAAAGCGGCTTCGGACCACGGGCTATCAAAAGATGCCCTGGAGTCCATGGAGGAAACAGAGCTCCATCATACGCTCTTCCCTGAAGAAGCAATGCTTCCTACATTAGTTACGCCCGATTTCCCTTATATCCATAAGGAATTATTAAAAAACGGCGTAACGTTAAAGCTGTTATGGCAGGAGTATGTAGACAACTGCCGGGATGCCGGCAAACCGCCATATGGCTATTCCCAATACTGTAAGCTATATCAGGATTATGTCGTGCGGAATAAGCTTACCATGCATATCCAACCTCAACCTGTTCACCAAGTTTACGATTGATATGCATGGTAGCACGTCTTTTCTGCTCATCCTGTTGGATGTGATAGCAGAATTGAGAATACATGAGCGGCTCATCGCCGTTAGCGCGGCAGTCCTCCATGTATTCCGTCCATAGGAGTTTTTTACTGACTCCGTTACGGAGCAGTTCCTTACGGATGTAAGCATAATCAGGCATACGCTTATTAGGTGACACGCTGCTTTCTTTAGAAAACATGATTTTTTGCAACTCTGTGTCAGTCATTGATTCATCAAGTGGCCATGTGAGATTTAATTCTCTGGCGCGCTTTTGAACCTTTACGACAGTTTTCTGAGCAACACCACAGCTTGCCATGATTTTGTGTTGTGAGAATCCCAGACCTGTAAGCCGGATGATTTCTTTGTACTTGGTCATAATTGTGTGACCTCCCTTGTAATGAATTTACACTATAAAGTGCATAGATTCATTATAAGGGTTGTAGAGAAAACGATTTCTTTGGAGGTATTTTTGGAAACACAAAAAGAAAGTGAAGGCAAGATACTTCGATGGACATTGACAACATCTTGTTGGGATACTATCTGTAACGGAGACAGAAGAAAAACGTAACTTCGCTACAATCCCTTCGGGAAAACAATTTGCAGGAAAGGAGAAAACGCAGATGAGGAACAAGACATAATGGTCGTTCTGGGAAAGGATGATATCGAGTTGATTGAAGGCTCAAAAGGTTGGATGGAGCGATTGCAAAAATTAAAATGCAATGCAGAAAGCGTTGGAAGATTAGAAACAGAAATTGTTACAGCCAGAGACAAAAAGGGTTGCAGTACAGGAGATTAAGAAAGAAGTGAAGCCGTCCATTCTCAAAAGGCTAGCAGAAAAATGTGCTTCAGAAAATGGAGAAGTTAGTAGACCGAAAGGCAGTCAAAGCAATTCGAGACACTTTGGAAGGGACGGACAAAGGAACAATCCGAGGAACGATGCAGAATTACATGACCGTTCTTCGGGAGGACCCGCTTCTTGCCGGGAGGGAGAGCAGATGGGAATCCCCTTTTGATAGCCTGACAGAGAGAAATGCCGGTATTTGAGGTCATAAAGTTGTATTTTGTGCTTTACGTGGGAAGAAAGAAACTCGTGAAACGAAAACAGTTTGAGCAGTTTATAGAGAAGAAGACAGAAATATAAGAGTTGAAAGCGGTTGAAAAAAGAGCCCGATTATGATATGATTTATAAGTTATATTAGGCTCTTTTCTTAATATAAGAAGGGGTTAGTAATATGGGTAAAGACTTAAAAGGTAAGAAATTACCTGCGGGAATCTATCAAAGAAAGGATGGGTCGTATTTCGCAAGGTTTACAGATAAGTCTGGAAAGAGAAGGGTTGTCTGATAAATTGACATGGAATTGGAGTAAAATTGGAGTAAAGAAAATACCCAATATGCCACAAACCTTTTAAAATAAAGGTTTTTAAGGAGGATATATAAGAATATGAAATTAGGAATCGTGGGGTTACCCAATGTTGGAAAAAGTACATTATTTAATTCATTGACGAAAGCAGGAGCGGAATCCGCCAACTATCCGTTCTGTACCATTGACCCTAATGTAGGCGTTGTAACCGTGCCGGATGAGAGACTGAATGTACTGGGCGAGATGTATCACACCAAGAAGATCATTCCCGCGGCAATCGAGTTTGTGGATATTGCCGGACTTGTAAAAGGTGCATCCAAGGGAGAAGGCCTTGGCAACCAGTTCCTTGCCAATATTCGTGAAGTCGACGCGATCGTCCATGTGGTACGCTGCTTCGAAGACGGCAATATCGTCCACGTAGACGGAAGCATCAACCCGCTGAGAGATATTGAGACCATCAACTTGGAATTAATTTTTTCAGATTTGGAAATACTTGAGCGTAGAATTGCAAAGACTACCAAGGTGGCAAGAAATGACAAGACGGCTGCGAAGGAACTGGCTTTACTTGAAAAGATCAAGGCGCATCTGGAAGAAGGAAGACTTGCAAAGACTTTCGAGGGCGCTGAGGATGAGGAAGAACTGGCCTGGCTAACGGGATATAATCTGCTGACCTATAAGCCGGTGATCTATGCGGCGAATGTAGCAGAGGACGATCTGGCCGACGATGGCGCCGGAAACGTCGGAGTACAGGCTGTAAGAGAGTACGCCGGGAAAGAGCAGAGCGAGGTGTTCGTAGTCTGCGCTCAGATTGAGCAGGAGATTGCCGAACTGGATGATGATGAGAAGAAGATGTTTCTGGAAGATCTGGGATTGGAAGAATCCGGGCTCGAGAAACTGATTAAGGCTAGCTACCGGCTCCTGGGGCTGATCAGTTATCTGACTGCCGGAGAGCCGGAGGTACGGGCATGGACCATTACCAAGGGCACGAAGGCGCCACAGGCAGCAGGGAAGATTCATACGGATTTTGAACGGGGCTTTATTCGGGCAGAGGTTGTCGCCTATGATGACCTGATTGAATGCGGAAGCCATAATGCAGCAAAGGAAAAGGGATTAATCAGGCTGGAAGGCAAAGACTACGTCGTACAGGACGGAGATATCATGCTGTTCCGCTTCAATGTATAGGAAGGAAGACCGAAGATGCACAGAACTATTGATTTTCCGAATATAGGGATACATCTTAAGTCAGTAGGCGATCACATTACTATATTTGGCTTTGACATCGCGTTTTATGGGATGATTATAGGACTAGGAATACTGACGGGGCTTTTGATTGCCGCGGCAGAGGCAAAAAGAAGCGGGCAGAATCCGGAGGATTATTTTGATCTGGCAATCTATGCGGTGATATTTTCCATCATCGGGGCAAGGCTTTACTATGTGGCTTTCTCCTGGGATATGTACAAGGATGATCTGCTGAGCATCCTGAATATCCGTCAGGGGGGACTTGCAATCTATGGAGGCGTGATCGCAGCGGTAATCACGGTATTTGTATTTGCAAGGGTCAAGAAGATGTCGGCGACGCTGATACTGGATACCGCAGGCCTCGGACTTGTAGCCGGGCAGATGATTGGACGATGGGGCAACTTTTTTAACCGGGAAGCATTTGGCGAATATACGAACAGTTTTCTGGCTATGCGGCTCCCGGTAGATGCAGTCAGAGGCTCAGACATTACTGAACTGATGCGCAAGAACATGGAGACGGTAAAAGGTGTATCCTATATCCAGGTACACCCCACTTTTCTCTATGAGTCGTTATGGTGCCTGATGGTTTTGATTATCATGCTGATATACAGAAAGCATAAGAAGTTTAACGGCGAGGTATTCCTGGTCTATCTGCTTGGATATGGCTTGGGACGATTCTGGATCGAGGGACTCAGGACAGACCAGTTGCTGATCCCGAAGATCGGGCTTCCGGTATCCCAGATACTGGCAGGAGTGCTGGTGGTAGTATCGCTGGCGCTTATTATCTATAAACGAATTGAATTGAAAAAAGTAGAGAAGGAATAAAAGGATATCATAGATATCCCCTGCAAAGAATGCGAAGGCAATGTGCCTTAGGACTCTTTGCAGGGGATATTTTCATATAGGAATATGCTATCGTTTCAATATTGCCAGAATGATAAAGAGGGCGCCTCCTATAAAGGACAGATCCTTTGGGCATCGACTGCTGATCTTACGCCCGAGGAACAGGCCGAGATAGGTGAAGGCCTCTCCCATGGAGAATGTGGCAGCCACCGTCAGAGGAACGGAGATCTTGAGGAATGCGGCCATCGTGCCTGCTATGAGACTGTCAATGGACATGGCAAGGGAAAAGAAGATGGCCTCCTTCCAGGACAGGCAGTGACTCTGGTCGGCATCTGCCTCCATAGGATCGCTGTAAATATTAATGATGAAACGTAACTGTGAAAACGTAAAATGTATATCTTTTCGGACTTCCTTATGGTGCCTGAGATACTGCCGGATGCTGGAGTCCGCCAGTTTCAGGCACCCAAGGAAGAGGAGGCTGAAAAAACAGATCTCACGGGTGAATGTCTCCGGGATGATCCGGTCAAGGAGATTGCCGAACAGCAGGGATATGCCCAGGCATAGGCTGCATATCCCATTGACCGCAAGGATCTGCTTCCAGGAAAGCCGAACCTGGTTGGCGCCATATGCGGCGCTGGCAACAAAAGTGTCCAGACAAAGGGCAGAAACGAGAAGGAAAATATGAAGAAACATAATAACATGCCTTTTTCCCTATTATATTCAAAAAAAGTCGTTCCGACATAACCCGGGATATATTTTGCGGAAGAAAATCATATATTTGCAGAGAAGATTCTTGTTCATAAGACGGAAAGTGGGCAAAATATGACGGTGGGGTACTATATTCTGATTTTCTTGTTTGGGCTGGTGCTCCTGGTATGGGGGAGCAGCCTGTTTGTAGACAGCGCTGTGTCTGTGGCCGGACGGCTGCATCTTCCTGAGGTGCTGATCGGGGCTACGATTGTAAGCCTGGGAACGACGCTTCCGGAAGTGTTGTTTTCAACCATGGCATCTGTGCGGCACCTTCCGGAAATGGCAATTGGCAATGCACTGGGCTCCATTCTGTGCAATACCGGATTTATTGCAGGAATGATGCTGGTTTTGCAGCCGATTTATCTGAATGGCAAGGCAGTGGCAAACGTCGTATCCGGGACAGTGTTCCTGGGCTTGTCATTTGCGGTGTATGTAGCGGGCGCTGTCATGGAGCAGGGACTATCCAGGGCGACGGGTGGCATGCTTCTGCTCGTCTGTATTCTGTTTCTTGCTTATAATGTACGCAATGCTTATAGCCGGCAGCAGGAGGAGAAGGAGATGCATGCCCAGGAACAGGCCTTTGGAATCAGCGATATTATCCGGCTTGCGCTGGAAGCGGTAGTGATCTATATCGGCGCCAGCATGCTGGTGGAAGTAGGGCCGAAGCTTGCCAGGGCTTTTGGCGTCCCGGAAATGATCATTTCTCTTATATTCGTGGCCTTAGGAACCTCTCTGCCGGAACTGGTCACATCCCTTATGGCTCTTAGAAAGAAGCATGCATCCCTGTCTATGGGAAACATCATAGGAGCGGATATTCTGAATTTTGTGATGGTGGGGGGGCTGTCGGCGGTCATCTGCCCGATCCCGTTTCAAGAGAGTATTTTGAAATTAGAACTGCCGGTTATCTTTTTCATGCTGTTTATACTGTGCATTCCATCCATTACCAGGAAGAAGGCTGGCAGGCTGCAGGGGCTCCTTCTGCTGGGAAGTTATATCCTGTATCTGGCAGTTCTGGCGGCATAAGGTGGTTTTTTCTTGGAAAGAAGTAACCATGATTTGTGCAATATTACTAAAAAGATAAGGTAAAAATATAGCTACGCAACTAAGGTAGTTGGAAAAGGATGAAAGAACTTTCAGAAGGATTCAAGTTGCTTGAAAATAAAAACAATGCTGTTATACTAAAGTCAGAAAAGACAAGGAAGGTGCACAAAAATGAATGAGAGAGTGAGTAATCTACAGGGGAAATTAATTGTATCCTGTCAGGCGCTGCCGCACGAACCCCTACATTCTTCTTTTATCATGGGAAGAATGGCTGTTGCGGCCAAAGAAGGCGGAGCGGCAGGCATCCGTGCCAATACAAAGGAAGATATTAAGGAGATACAGTCACAGGTCGATCTTCCGGTCATAGGCATCGTAAAGCGTGATTACGAAGGGAGCAAAGTATATATCACGCCAACCATGAAGGAGATTGATGAGCTGATGGAAGTAGGGCCGGAGATCATCGCAGTGGACGCGACGTCTGACCTTCGCCCGGGTAATATAACGATCGACCAGTTCTTCGGACAGATCAAAGAGAAATATCCTGACCAACTTCTTATGGCTGACTGCTCTACCATCGAAGAGGCAATTCATGCAGATGAGCTTGGGTTTGACTTTATCGGAACGACAATGGTAGGGTACACAGATCAAAGCAAGGGCGATCGGATAGAGGAAAATGATTTTGAAATATTGCGCAAAATCGTATCCAATGTAAAGAATAAGGTCATTGCAGAAGGCAATATCAATACGCCGCAGAAGGCCAGGCGCGTAATCGAGTTGGGGGCATTCAGCGTTGTTGTAGGCTCCATCATCACAAGGCCGCAGTTGATTACCAAGTCATTTGCCGAGGAATTAGAGAAATAAGAACATTATAACATTACATAAAAATAAAAAATGAAAAGGAGAAGAGAATTATGAGAGACTTAGACAAGTACAAAGGTGTCATTCCTGCATTCTATGCATGCTATGACAAAGAAGGAAACATCAGCCCCAAAGGTGTGCAGGCACTTACCAGATATTTTGTGGAAAAAGGGGTAAAAGGAATCTATGTAAACGGATCTTCCGGAGAGTGCATCTACCAGAGCGTGGAGGACAAGAAGATTGTCCTTGAGAATGTGATGAAGGCGGCAGAAGGAAAACTGACGGTCATCGCTCATGTTGCATGCAATAACACTAAGGATAGCCAGGAACTGGCGCGCCATGCGGAAAGCCTTGGAGTCGACGCGATTGCGGCAATCCCTCCGATCTACTTCCATCTGCCGGAATATGCCATTGCGCAGTACTGGAATGAAATTAGTTCTGCCGCACCGAATACAGATTTTGTAATCTATAATATTCCGCAGCTTGCAGGTGTCGCGCTTACCATGGGCCTGTTTGAGGAAATGAGAAAGAACCCAAGAGTGATCGGCGTTAAGAATTCCTCTATGCCGGTGCAGGATATCCAGATGTTCAAGCAGGCGGCGGGAGAAGACTATATTATCTTCAACGGTCCGGACGAGCAGTTTATGAGCGGCCGCGTGATCGGAGCAGAAGGAGCGATCGGAGGTACTTACGGGGCGATGCCAGAGCTGTTCCTTAAACTGGACGAGCATGTGAAGAATGGAGAGATTGAAAAGGCAAGAGAACTTCAGCATGCGATCAATGCGATCATCTATAAGATGTGCTCTGCCCATGGAAATATGTATGGGGTGATTAAGGAAATTCTTAAGAAGAATGAGAATCTGGAACTTGGCGGGGTCAGGAAGCCGCTGCCCTCATTGATAGACAGCGACATGCCGATCGTAGAAGAGGCGGCCAGAATGATCTGCGAAGCGAAAGATAAATATCTGGCATAATATAAGCCAGCCCGGACACGAATGAGAGAGTTTTAGGAGGAAAAGACATGCAAGGCTTTACAGTAATTGATTTGGTTATTTTGATCGTATATCTGGCGGCAGTCCTGTTCGCCGGCCTTCACTTCGCGAAGAAGGAGATGAAGGGGAAGGAGTATTTCAAGAGTGACGGCACCGTGCCGTGGTGGGTAACGTCCGTATCTATCTTTGCAACCCTGCTTAGTCCGATATCTTTCCTGTCGCTTGCGGGAAACTCCTATGCAGGAACATGGATCATGTGGTTCGCCCAGCTGGGCATGCTGCTGGCAATTCCGCTTACCATCAAGTTCTTCCTGCCAATCTACAGCAAGCTGGATATTGATACGGCGTATCACTATCTGGAATTAAGATTCGGAAGCAAAGGACTTCGCGTACTAGGCGCTGTTATGTTTATCATCTACCAGGTGGGACGTATGTCTATCATCATGTACCTGCCGTGCATGGTATTGGGAAGCCTGACTGGCATCAGCGTGAATCTGCTGATTATCATTATGGGAGTCATCGCAATCATTTATTCCTACACAGGCGGATTAAAGTCCGTACTTTGGACAGATTTCATCCAGGGATCTGTATTGCTGATCGGCGTTACATTTGCGCTGGTATTCCTTCTTTCACATATTGACGGAGGAATTGGAGCCATCTTCACAGCATTTACTGCAGAACACAAATTCCTGGCAGTTGACCAGCCCATCTTTGATATCAATATATTAAAAGACAGCGTTTTCATTATGATTGTGGGCGCAGGATTTAATACGATGGGCTCTTATGTATCCAGCCAGGACATCGTACAGCGTTTTACAACAACGACAGATACAAAGAAACTGAATAAGATGATGCTGACAAACGGAGCGTTATCTATCTTTATTGCTACTGTATTCTACCTGATCGGTACAGGACTGTATGTATTCTACCAGCAGAACGCACTGCCGCCGGCAGCAGCGCAGGATCAGATCTTTGCATCCTACATCGCGTTTGAACTTCCGGTAGGCATCACGGGACTTTTGCTGGCGGCCATCTACGCAGCATCCCAGTCTACGCTGTCAACAGGCCTTAATTCTGTGGCAGCCAGTTGGACCTTGGATATTCAGGCAAGGCTTAGCAAGAAAGAGTTAAGTTTTGAGAAGCAGACCAAAATTGGACAGTATGTTTCCCTGATTGTCGGAATCTTCTCTATCGTGGTAGCCATGGTTCTGGCAAACGGCGGGGTTAAGTCCGCATACGAATGGTTCAACGGATTTATGGGACTGGTACTTGGAATCCTGATAGGAACATTTATCCTGGGGGCATTTACAAAGGTAGCGAATACTTTTGGGGCAACCCTTGCATTTATTGCTGCATCAGCGGTCATGGTTGGTATCAAGTACTTCGCTCCGGCAGGCTCCGTATCCATCTGGTCCTACTCCCTGATCTCCATCGCGGTATCCTTAGTCGTAGGCATTCCGGCGAGCCTGATCTGGAGAAAGGTAAAGAACGATACATCCGTACCGGCTCCGAATACTACGGTTTTCAAAAAATAAGCCAAGGGAGAATAGAAAATGATATTTGGAAATGTTGGGAATTTAAAAGAATTCCCGTATCTGGAAAGACAGGTACAAGAGTGCTTTGCGTATTTTAAGAGCCACAATATGGCAGACTATGAAAAGGGAAGCCATGAGATTGACGGAGACCGGCTGTTTGTAAACGTTGTGGAATATACAACGACGACGCCGGAGGAGAGATTCTGGGAAGCCCATAAGAATTATCTGGATGTCCATGTGATGATCCGGGGCACAGAGCAGATTGATGTGAACTTCATACAGAATATGGAGCAGAAAGAATTTGTGGAAAAGGATGATTTTCTTCCGCTGGAAGGAGAAAAGAATGGCCATGTAATATTAAGAGATGGCGATTTCCTGGTCTGCTATCCAAGCGACGGACACCGGACTGCAATTGCGGTTAACGGCCCGGAGGGGATAAAGAAGGCAATTTTTAAAGTAAAGATATAATCTGCGGCGAGGCAAACCAGAGAGACTCTCTGGATTTGCCTTTTTGCAGTATAGACGAGGTGACAGGATATGGACTTAGTGCTTTTAATTGGACAAAGTAATGCAAAAGGATGCGGGAATCCGGAAGAGAGCGAGGCTGCCTGCAGACATGCATGGGAATACCTGGAGAACTTTACCGGCCAGGCCCTCATTCCTATGGGGAGGACGCTTCAGCTGTCTGAGGGAAGAGGAACCATCGCCCCGGCATTTGCTAACCGTTATTATGACATTATGGGCGAAGACGTATGCGTCATTCATTACGCGGTGGATGGCAGCAGGATTAAGAATTGGGTCCATGACAAGAATCATTTTCTTGACGCAGCCATGGAAAAGTTCCGGCATGCAGAAGCATATGTGGGAATGAGGGCGCCGATCGGGCGGAGATTCGCCATATGGATACAGGGAGAAAGCGATGGAAAGTACGGGACAGACCCCATCTATTATTTAGAACGCCTGAAAGAAATCGGATGGATACTGAAAAAGGAATGCAAGATAGAAGAGACCTTCGTAAGCCGGACAGGAAGATGGCTTCCGGATGAAGAGAACCTGGCCCGGTGCCGCCGCATTGGGGCGGCCCAGGAGCAGGCATGCATGGAATACGACAATCTGATTCTTGTGAGCAAGATGGCATCCGCATTTTATGAAAAAGGACTGCTGCAGGACGAGGTACATTACTGCATGAAGGCGCTGAATATGCTTGGCAGCGAGATTGCAGAAAATATAGGAATATACTATAATGAGAAAAGAAGGCCCGTGCTTGAAGAGACAGATGATATGGAGCGGGCCAGAGAGGTTCTGAATATACTTAAAAAAGCAGAGGTATCGTTATGAAGAAATATGTAAGCATTGACATTGGGGGAACAGAGATCAAGTATGGACTCATCGATGAGGAGGGGCAGATTCTGACCCGGTCTAAGATGAAGACGGAGGCCTACAAAGGAGGGCCATCCATACTGGAAAAAGCGGTAAGAATCGTGGAGGCATACCAGGCGTCTGAAGAAATCAGCGGAATATGTATTTCAACGGCAGGTATGGTAGATACTGAAAAAGGAGAGATCTTCTATGCGGCGCCGCTGATTCCCCAATATGCGGGGACAGAATTTAAGGATACGATGATTCAGAAGTTCAGCCTGCCGTGCGAGGTTGAAAATGATGTGAACTGCGCAGGGCTTGCGGAATATATGTCTGGCGCGTCAAAAGGCACGAAGGCCTCGCTTATGCTGACCGTGGGTACAGGAATCGGCGGATGCATCATCATAGACGGGAAAGTCTACCATGGCTACAGCAGCAGCGCCTGCGAGATTGGGTACATGCTCATGGACGGCAGCGATTTTCAGACGCTTGGCGCAGCAAGCATCCTGTCAAAGAAGGTGGCTGCATGGAAGAATGAGCCCGAAGAACAGTGGGATGGATACCGGATATTCGAGGCGGCAAAAAAGGGCGATGAACAATGCTGCCGTGCGATTGATGAGATGGCGGACGTGCTGGGCAAAGGGATTGCGAATATCTGCTATGTGCTGAACCCGGAAGTGGTGGTACTGGGCGGAGGAATTATGGCTCAGGAGGAGTACCTGGCAAAGAAGATTCGCGGCGCGGTGGACAAGTATCTGGTGGCAAGCATTGCGTCCCGCACGAGAATCGCATTTGCCAGGCATAGGAATGACGCGGGTATGCTCGGAGCATTCTATCATTTTAAAAGTCTTCATGCCAGGTAAAGGGGATAACGAATGGAATACTATGTAAAATCCGTAGTACCGATTATAGAATCTAATTATGACAATTTTACGACCGTGGAAAAGAATATTGCCGACTACTTCATCCAGAACTACAAGAAGATGGACTTTTCGGCAAAGGCTGTGGCAGAAAGACTGTTCGTGTCTGAGGCATCTTTATCCAGATTTGCCAAGAAATGCGGATACCGAGGCTACCGGGAGTTCGTATATCAGTATGAGGAGACCTTTGTAGAGAAGCAAGAGACGATCACCGGAAATACCAGGATGGTCCTGAATGCTTACCAGGAACTGCTGAATAAGACATACAGCCTGGTGGATGAAGCGCAGATTGCAAGGATCACGAAGTATCTGAATGAGGCGGAAAGAGTCTTCGTATGCGGAAAGGGAAGTTCCGGCCTGACAGCAAGCGAGATGGAGATCCGCTTTATGAGAATCGGCGTGGATATCGATTCGCTTCAGGACAGCGACCTGATCCGGATGCAGGCGGTATTCCAGGATAAGAAAAGCATGGTGTTCGGCATCAGCATCAGCGGTGAGAAAGAAGAAGTGCTGTATCTGCTGCGGGAAGCAAAAAAAAGAGGCGCAAGGACGGTGCTGATTACAGCGAAGAATAAGGATATCTTCGGCGAATTCTGCAGCGAGGTCGTACTATTGCCCTCGCTTAAGCACTTAAACCATGGAAATCTGATCTCGCCCCAGTTTCCGATCCTGGTGATGCTGGATATTATATATTCTTATTACGTGGAGCAGGATAAGTATGAGAAAGAAGTCCTTCATGACAATACATTGCGGGCACTCGAGGAAGGCAGGACAAAGCGCCGGGATATGTTTGAATAGACAACAGGAGGTAGAAATATGATTATAAAAAATGTAAAAGTATTTACAGAAGACAAGACATTTATAGATGGACAGATCGCCATCCAGGACGGCGTGTTTGCAGCAGGCTGGCAGGAAACGGATGAAGTGATTGACGGGGAAGGATGCTATGCGATTCCAGGACTGATCGACATCCATTTCCACGGATGCAAAGGATATGATTTCTGCGATGGGACAAAAGAGGCCATTGAAGAGATTGCCAGATACGAGGCTTCTATCGGCGTAACCGCCATTGCACCGGCAACCATGACTCTTACGGTGGAGGAACTGGAACGAATCTTGTCTGTCGCCGCATCTTATAAAAAAGAGAACAGAGAAGGCGCGGATTTGGTAGGCATCAACATGGAGGGGCCTTTTATCAGCAAGGTTAAGAAAGGCGCACAGGATGAGAGGCATATAATTCAGTGCAATGAAGAGATCTGCCAGAGATTTTTGGATGCCTCCGAAGGCCTGGTCAAATTTGTTGGAATCGCGCCGGAAGATAATGCCGATGCTGTCAGATTTATAAAACAGATGAAAGACAAGGTGCGCATTTCCCTGGCGCATACCAATGCAGATTATGATACGGCGATGGCAGCCTTTGATGCTGGAGCGAGCCATGCAGTCCATCTGTATAATGCTATGCCAGCGTTTACACATAGGGCGCCGGGAGTCGTAGGCGCCGTGTCAGACAGCGGCCATGTGATGGCGGAACTGATCTGCGATGGCGTGCACATTCATCCATCGGTGGTTCGGGCAACCTTTAAGATGATGGGAGAAGATCGAATGATTCTCATCAGCGACAGCATGCGGGCGACCGGAATGCCAGATGGGCAGTATACGCTGGGCGGCCTGGATGTAAACGTGGTAGGCAACCGGGCAACTTTGGTATCTGATGGAGCCCTGGCAGGCTCGGCTACCAATCTGCTGGACTGCATGAGGACGGCAGTTAAGAAGATGGGATTGCCTCTGGAGACGGCAGTCGCATGTGCCACCATGAATCCAGCCAGAAGCCTGGGAGAGTATGACAAGTATGGCTCTATCGCTCCTGGTAAAAAGGGAAACGTAGTGCTGCTTGATCAGGAACTGAATCTGAAAGCCGTAATTAAGGATGGAAAGAGGATATCATAGCAATTTTGGATACAATCATAGCAGAGAAAATAACCTGCTCCAGAGGTTAAAGTAGATAAGGAGAAGCGTGAAGATGATTGCAAGAGGAGAAGGGGCCTGCCTGGTATGCGGCAAGCCGATCGTATATTATGAAAAGGCGCGGGAAATGGAGTGCGTAATGTGCCATAAAAGGTTTGAAAGTCATGCCAGCTGTGAGGATGGGCATTACATATGCGATGCCTGCCATGCCAAGAAGGGAATCCAGGTGATTATGGAAGGATGCGCCAAGAGCACATCCAGAAATCCCATAGCCATTATGCAGGAATTGATGATGAACCCCTATATATACATGCATGGGCCGGAGCATCACGTGATGGTGGGAGCAGCCCTTCTTACGGCATACCGTAACAGCGGGGGAAAGATCGAGCTGGATGCGGCGCTTCAGGAGATGAAGGCCAGGGGAAGCGAGTATCCCGGCGGAGCCTGCGGCCTGTGGGGATGCTGCGGAGCAGCGGTAAGCACGGGGATGTTCATGAGTATTATTACAAAGGCAACGCCGCTTACGGGACGATCATGGAAACTGTCAAATCTTATGACTTCCAGGGCGCTTAAGTCTATTGCGGAACTTGGAGGCCCAAGATGCTGCAAGAGGGATTCCTTTACCTCTGCCATAGCCGCGGTAGAACTGGTAAAAGAGGAATTGGGAGTAGAGATGGAACTTCCGGAAAAGATTACCTGCGATTTTTCAAATGAAAATGAGCAGTGCCTGAAGAAGCACTGCCCGTATCATAGATTATCATGTTAGCCCATTAGGAAGTCAAAGATATCCCATCCTTCGGAATTGGCACGCTTGTAAAGCTCAGTGTAGCCGCAGCGGGTGCATGAGATGGTCACGAACTTCTTGTTCTGGACATCGAATACCTTGGCAAAATTGCCTCCTGTAGCCTGAAACTGGTCGCTTTCATAGTGGTTGTTTCCGCACTTGGGACATACGTATTGTTGTTTTTCCATAATCGTTTCTCCTTTTATTAATATACGGTTGAGCCAAAAGGCATCAGAGCCAGTTTGGCCAGTTTAAACTGCTGCAGACCAAAGGGGATGCCGATGATCGTGGCACACAGAATCGCCCCGATGACAGCTGATTCCACAGCCAGCCAGAAGCCGGAGACGATCAGCCAGATTATGTTTAGCAGGAACGAGCCTGCGCCTCCGCCATAGGTTACCTCTTTCCCAAAGGGGAAGAAGCTTAAGGCGGCGAATTTAAAACACTGCATCCCCACTGGAATGCCAACGATGGTGATGCACCACAGCAGGCCCGCAAATGCCCAGCTAAGGCCGCTTAAGCATCCGCCGAAGATAAACCATAAAATATTTCCCAGACATCCCATATAGAACTCCTCCTTTCTTGCATTCTGTGATAAAAGACAGCTGCTCTTGCCGTGGCAGAAGCAACTTATGATTCAGATAATAAAAAAAGACCATTATCATGACTTCCGCCACGATAAAAGTCTTGCACATCTCATTTGATACGGATACCTCTCGGTATCGGGTGACGCTTTCAAATACACATGTAAGTGTTAGGCTACTCCCTTTTATCTGCATAAGAAAAATATACTACGAACGAATCAAAATGTCAATAGGGGTACAGGAAAGATGAAGAAAATATTGTTTTTAGGAGACAGCATTACCTTACCCGGGAGGGCGCGAAGATAGTAGCGGGGAAATGGATGGAATGCTGGAGGAAACGAAGGCATGACAATTAAGATATAATGCGGGAGCGTGCCTGGCATATTCTTGAAAATTGTGTCGGCTGCGTCTTGACAAAGAAGGACAAATAAGTTAGTATTTCAGACAAGCGAGTATATATTGTAAAAGGCTATGAAAAGAAGAAGTAGTAATCGTTACACCCATACAGAAAGCTGCCGGCAGATGAGAGGCGCATGAAGGAAGGGATTATGAATACATCTTGGAGCCGCGTACCGAAAGCGTTCCCTTACAGAAAGACGCAGGGAAGGATCAGTAGGCTGCGACGCAAGGCATACGTTACATGCATAAGCTGCGGCACGCGTAAGTTAGGGCACATATAATTTGTTGCGCGCAGGCTTAATAAGACTGGTGATGCGAGTTGCCGGTGAACAAAGGTGGTACCACGGAACTATCCGTCCTTATCTAGTAATTGACTATTAGATAGGGACGTTTTTTGTATTTGAACCAACAATAATAAGAAGATTTCAGAGAGAAAAGGAGAGAAGAAACATGGGGATTTATGAAGAATTGCAGGCCAGAGGCTTAATCGCCCAGGTGACGGATGAAGATGAGATCAAAGAACTGGTAAACACAGGAAAGGCGACTTTCTACATTGGGTTCGATCCCACTGCGGACAGCCTGCATGTAGGACATTTTATGGCGCTGTGTCTGATGAAGCGTCTGCAGGAGGCGGGAAATAAGCCGATCGCATTGATCGGAGGAGGTACCGGCTACATTGGAGATCCATCCGGGAGATCGGATATGCGTTCCATGATGACGCCGGAAACCATCCAGCACAACTGCGACTGCTTTAAGAAGCAGATGAGCCGGTTCATCGACTTTTCCGAAGGAAAAGCTCTGATGGTCAATAATGCCGACTGGCTGCTGGACTTAAACTATATTGATCTGTTAAGAGAGATCGGCCCGCATTTCTCTGTTAACCGCATGCTCACGGCAGAGTGCTATAAGCAGAGAATGGAGAAGGGTTTGAGCTTCCTTGAATTCAATTACATGATTATGCAAAGTTACGACTTCTACATGCTGTTCCAGAAATACGGCTGTAACCTGCAGTTTGGCGGCGACGACCAGTGGAGCAACATGCTGGGTGGAACCGAGTTGATCCGCCGCAAGCTCGGAAAGAATGCCTGCGCGATGACGATTACGCTGCTTTTGAATTCCGAAGGGAAGAAGATGGGCAAGACCCAGAGCGGAGCCGTGTGGCTGGATCCGAACAAGACCTCTCCGTTTGAGTTCTACCAGTACTGGAGGAACGTGGCAGATGCGGACGTCCTGAAATGTATCCGTATGCTGACATTCCTTCCATTAGAAGAGATAGACAAGATGGATTCCTGGGAGGGCGCCCAGTTAAATGCGGCAAAGGAAATTCTTGCCTTCGAACTTACGAAACTGGTTCATGGAGAGGAAGAAGCCCAGAAGTCGCAGGAAGCGGCAAGAACCTTGTTTAGCCAAGGGGCGGCAGCAGACATGCCTACCACTGAACTGAACGAAGAAGACCTGACAGATGGCAATATTGACATTCTGTCCATGCTGGTAAAGAGCGGCCTGGTTCCGTCAAAATCCGAAGCGCGCCGTGCCGTACAGCAGGGAGGCGTAGCAGTGGATGGCGAGAAAGTGGAAGACATCCATGCCACGTTTGCAGGAGAAGACATGGCAGGAGAGGGAATTGTCCTAAAGAAGGGGAAGAAGAACTTCCGGAAGATCGTGATGAAGTAAGCATTTGCGATGTTTGGATCGCATAGAGATACCGTCCATGTTCCCTAGGTGACATGGGCGGTATGAGTTTAGAAACATATGGAATAGAAGGGAGGGAGAAAAGCGGGAAAATAGGAATAAAATTCATAGCATGCAATGGAAACGCTATCGATGGAAATATTGAAACAGGTATTAGAATTAAGAAGCGTTTGCAAAATAGAAAAAGCGGATGCATAATGAAGATAAAAGAAAAGACCAGAATAATAGGAGGAGATTGCTATGGCATTTCAGGAGATATCAATTGACAGTCTGGAATTCAACCCGTTTCATAAAATATCAAAGGAATGGATGCTCGTGACTGCCGGAGATGAGAAAAAGAGTAATACAATGACGGCCAGCTGGGGCGGGCTTGGTATTATGTGGGGTAAGAATATTGCTACCGTATATATCCGCCCGCAGCGCTATACAAAGGAATTTGTAGATGCAAATGATCTGTTTACCGTATCATTCTTACCGGATGATCAGAGAAAAGCATTGAATGTATGCGGCTCCATATCAGGAAGAGAAGTAGAGGATAAATGGGAGATGGCTGGCCTTCATCCTTTTTATGTTGATGGGGCCACAGCCGTCCGGGAGGCCGATCTGGTATTGGTGTGCAAGAAGCAATACCACCAGGAAATGAAGCCGGAATTCTTTGATGTACCTGAGAACGATACGAAATGGTATCCGGACAAGGATTATCATGTTATGTATATGGCGGAGATCGTAAAAGTATTGAAAAAGGAAAGATGAGGTAAGTTTTGGGAAAGAAATCGCAAGGCTGATGCACATGGGTTGAGAGTCCATATGGCATCAGCCTTTGTTTGATTGATTTTTTGGATATTTCATGATAGAGTATTTATAAAAATATGAACAGACATTTTCTTATGTCTATAGCGCTCCTAATGAGCACATCGGAACTCTTACCGCAGTATCTGCGGAAATAGCGGCTCAGGAGATCGCCGTAAAATTGATGGATAAGTATGGCCTATCCCAGGAGGATGCGCTAAGGATGATTCGAGATTGTAAATAGCAAGTTGTAAATAACGGATAATGAAAAATTGCCGGGCAGTCCTGCCCGGCATATTCTTTCTTAAAGTACAAGAAAGATGCTTAGGCATATTTGAAATTTTGTAATGTTTTTTTATGAACTTGATAGAAAATACGATACTGCAGACGAAGTAATTAATAGATGCAAAATCTATCGCTTGCCTGCGCGGGAGAAAAGACATGAAGATAACAGAGACTAATTTTATAGAACAATTAAAAGAGCATAATGAAAAGGCGCTCTCTTACATGATACAACAGTATGGAGGCCTGCTTTCTTCCGTGGTCAACAGACATCTGCGCCTGTTGAAAGAGTATCGGGAAGAGTGCCTGAATGACGTATTTTTAGGCATTTGGAAGAATATTGGATACTACGATGAGAAAAAGAGTAGTTTTGCCAATTGGGCTGCCGGCATTGCCAGATATAAAGCGGTTGACTATCTCAGAAAGTATTATAAGAATGCCAGTTATGAGAATATCGACGATCTGGACATTCCACAAAATGATAAAGGATTGGAAGAGATCGTGGAGCGTGAAATATCCGATGAATTGGAACAGATGCTAGGCTGTCTGGGAGAACAGGACAAGGAGATATTCCTGAAGTTATACATGGAAGAAAAGGATATGGAGCAGGTGAGCCAGGAGACAGGGCTATCAAAAAATGTAATCTATAACAGGATATCCAGAGGCAGGAGGAAGATACAGAAAGAATATCCCGGAGAGAAGGAGGCATAAAAATGAAGAATATATATGAATTGATGAATGAGATCAAGACGGATACAGAAAATTATCCGCAAGAAGTGTTATCTGAATTCGAGGCGAAAAAATGGAACAAGAAATTGTCGAAGGAACTGAAGCGGCCAAGAAGGAAAAAGTATGCATCCATCGCAGCATGCGTAGTTATCTGTATGGCACTGCTGGCGGCAGGGCCGTTCAGGGAACAGGTAAAAGCGGCCATGAATTCAACCATAGATTCCTTGAACGAATGGCTGGCTATGGATATTACAGATAGGGATGTTTCGCCTTATACGAACGTAATCAATACAAGCGTAAAAGATGACAAAATTGATGTGAAGGTTGAAGCCGTGGTCGTAGATGATCGGGAACTTCTGATATCTACAATTCAGGATTTCTCTAAGAGAAAAGACATAAAAAAACATATGAAGCAGCTGGATGGCGATGTGGAACGGCTGGGAGTATGGGGACTGGAATTTGACTCCTTTGATGAGATAAGAAAAGAATTAAAAGAAAGACCGGAGGAGGATCCGATTTATAACGAGATTCCGTTTCTTGGTACTATAGTCACTCTCGATGGGGAGCAGATAAAAGGAACGCAGATAATTAAGCCAAAGGATTATGAAAAGGGGAAGATGCGCGTCATATACAGGTATGATATTGACAGAAAAGAAGCATTTGACCTGTCAAAAGAACTGGAGATGAAGATTGAATTCCAGGATGTGAATCGTATCAGCGATGGAAAATGGGAATTTGCATTCAAGGCTGATGGCAGAGAACTGGCGGCCAATACGATGACGGTGGATCTGGACCAGAAGGTAGCGATGCCCGATGGAAGCGAGATCCGGCTGACTTCTTACAAACAGAATGAACTGGGAACCTATATTTACTATGAAGGCAAGACGCCGAAGGATAATATCACGCAGTTCAGAGGAACCAATGACAGAAATGAAACGGTGTGGTTTATTGATTATGGAAATGGAAGGTTCCAGCTGGATCTATGGAATGAGATGAGGACACAGGATATTGAGAGCCTGACTTTATCCGTATATAGTGCAGAGATAACTTCGAAAGGCCAGAGCGTCAAAGAAAGCAGTTACAAGCCATACGGAGAGCCATTCACGATTTCCGTAAAGTAGGCAGAAGAAATATCGATAGAAAAAGAGAACTGCGCCTGAATATCAAGCGCAGTTCCCGATTAAGACAGACAGTTATTCAAATTTGATATACTGTACACTATAAGGCGGCAGATCGATCTGGCCATTTAGCCTTACCTCCAATTTGGCCACAAGTTCCTTGGCATTACCGTTCAGATCCTGATGGCAGGCTGTATAAGGAGTATCTGCCGCATTGATAGCAACGATGATCCGCTCCGTATCAGAGCAGCGTTCGAATACCAGCTGGTGGTTCTGTATAATGATATTCTTATATGAGCCATTGCAGAGGGCATCGCTGTTCTGGCGGATGCGGATTAATTGCTTTATATACTCGGTAAGCTCATTCGGCATAGGTTCTTCAAAGCAGGGACGCAAGGCATAGTCATTGTCCGGCGCCTTTTCCCCGGGCTGCCCCCATTCGCTGCCGTAATAGAGGCATGGGATGCCTGGCATCCCAAACAGCAGGCCATAGGCGAGTGGGATATGCTTATCGTTGGTCAGTATGCTGGCAAGCCGGGTTACATCATGGTTATCTACGAAAGTTACCAAATGCTTGCCCCGGTAAATGCACCAGGGATCAGGGCCAAACTGCCGGTGCAGGGAATGGGCGATCTCAAAAAGATTCATAGAGTTAAAACTGGAATAAATCCCCTTGTAACACTCATAGTTTGTGCAGCTGTGAAGCATCCGTTCATTTACGATCAGATTATAGTCTCCAAATAATACTTCGCCGATCAATACGAACCCATCCTTTAATTCCTCCACATAGGAGCGCAGCCTTTGCATAAAGCCGTGATCCAGGCTATAGGCCACGTCCAGGCGCAGCCCGTCGATGTCAAACGTATCCACCCAGTATTTGACACATTCCAGGAGATAGTCTGCGACGGCCGGATTCTGAAGGTTCAGTTTTACCAATTCAAAATGTCCTTCCCAGCCTTCATACCAGAACCCATCATTATAATTGCTGTTGCCGTCAAAATTGATATGGAACCAGTCTTTATACGGGGAATCCCACTTCTTTTCCTGTACGTCCTTAAATGCCCAGAATCCGCGGCCTACATGGTTGAATACGCCGTCCAGGACGATTTTTACTCCATGTGCGTGTAAGTCTTTGCATACACTGGCAAAATCATCATTTGTGCCAAGTCGGCAGTCGATTTTCTTAAAATCCCGGGTATCATACCCGTGGCTGTCGGATTCAAAGATTGGATTCAGCAAGATCGAGTCCACGCCCAGTTCCTGAAGATATCCTGACCAGTCTAGCAGCTTGCGGATGCGGGGAACGCATTCCCCGTCATTCTGCGTAGGCGCTCCGCAGAATCCTATTGGATATATTTGATAAAATACGCTGTTATAAGCCCACATAGTATAAACCTCTCTTTCCTCTAACGAAAATATATGACGGAGGCAGGATATGCCGCCAGTTCATATTATATCAAAAAGAAAAGGAATATACTATACCCGCAGGCATTTCGTTTAACAGCGCTTTTAAGGGCAGTATATAATGAAGGCAGATGTTTCCGGGGCATTAGGATAGGGAAAGAGAAATACATGCTTGGCGGAAGGAGCGGATTATGGAGGAAAAGATGATAGAGACAATGGATTATGGAAGCCTGGTGGATCTATTCGTAAAATCGGGCCTGGAGATTCATCCGGACGATCCGGCGCCGGATGGGCTGGTAACATGCTTCAGGCTGGAAGACGAGATTACGGGGGAACGCTATGGAGCAGCAGGGCTTTGCTTCGATGCAGAAGAATATATCCTAAGATGCGTGGCTGTGGAAGAGGCGCAAAGAGGAAAGGGATCCGAAGTAATGGTGTATGATTATGTGAAAAGATAAAATGAACCGGGTTAAGATTTCCGGTTCATTTCACGTTTCAAAAAGAATAAAAACCATATGAGAAGGAGCACGCCTTTAAATATGCTGGTGCTGGTGATGCTCCACCAGATTCCGTTGAGTCCTAAAGCCGTTTGTGTGAGGACCAGTGCCAGAGGAATCCTTGACGCGGTGAATATGATGCTTACGATAGAAGGCGGAACCGTCTTCCCATATCCGGAGAAGGCCCCTGCGGTCGTAATCTCCACGCTCATGAATAACTGGGAAACGCCCAGTATGATCAGGTAGTCAATACCCAGCGGGATTACATCTGCTTCCCGGATAAAGATTCGGAAGATCGGCTCCGGACATAGGATCAGCAGAAAGGTGCAGAGGACTCCCCAGATGAGGACGATTCCCATGGCGGAGGAGTAGCCCTTCTTAATACGGGTCCGGTTTCCGGCACCGTGATTCTGTGCAATAAATGAGTTTACAGCGGCGGCAAATCCATCCGACGTCATCCAGGAAATGGACTCTATCTGAGAGCCTACCTTCTGTACTGCTACCGCAGCATCTCCATAGCCTGCTACAAGCCGGGCAATAATCATGGAGATTGCCGTAAAAATCATACTCTGTATGGAGGTTGGAACGCCGATCTTTATAATAGAAGCCATCGCCTTTGAATCCGGCTTTTTACGGACGTCTACCTTATGAAAAATCAGGTCATCCTTGGCTGCGTAGTACAAGAACATCAGCGTTACGATAAACTGTGCGATCACGGTTGCTACAGCCGCTCCAAGCACTTGCATGCGAGGGAACGGGCCGATGCCAAAGATAAGCATCGGGTCCAGGACGATGTTGACCGCAAGTCCGGCAGTCGTGGCAAGAAATGCGGCCCGGCTGTTCCCAATGGCGGTAAAAAGGCCGGTGAAGGTCTGGTTTAAAAATGAAAAAATGACAAACCCGCAGGTAACTTGAAGATAAACCTGTGCATCTGCGATTACTTTTGGACTGTTCAGCCGAAAGAAACCAATGAAGGGCGTTGAGAATATAGTACAGGCAGCGCCATACAAGATTCCGAATAGGATGGCCAGGTGAAGGGCATTCGAGGCATATCTTGATGCGTCTTCCCTGTGTCCTGCTCCCAGGGCATGCCCTACATTGACCTGCCCGCCCATCTTGGATAAGGCAGCCAGCCCGTTGGACAGCCACATATACATGCCCGCGGCGCCCACGGCAGCAACTGCGTTGCTTCCAATCTGCCCGATCCAGATCATATCCGTCAGATTATAGGCCATCTGGATCAGCGAGGTTGCCATAATAGGAATGGCCAGCCTGGTTAGTGACGGCAGGACAGGCCCATTTAATAAATCTACATTTTTCTGCATAATAATATCCCCCGAGAAAACACTTGAAAATGAAAGCGAAGATATTATAACATATGAAATAGAGGAAAGACAGGAAGATTCTGACAAAAACCACAGAAAAATTCCAGAAAAATGGTTGACACGCGTGGCACCGTATAATATAATAAGACAGTATGACAAAAGGAGAAACAGCACGAAGCCAAAGCCCCGGAGTCTTGCTGATTTCGATATAATTATCATGAAAATGTTAATGATTCACAGGAGGTAAACCAATGAAGACTTATATGGCTAATCCAGATAAGATTGAAAGAAAATGGTATGTAGTTGACGCTACGGGATATACATTAGGACGCTTGGCATCAGAAGTAGCTAAGGTTTTAAGAGGTAAGAACAAGCCGGAATTTACTCCGCATGTCGACACAGGCGATTATGTAGTAGTAGTAAATGCTGAGAAGATTAAAGTAACAGGCAAGAAGATGAATCAGAAGATTTATTACAATCACTCTGACTATGTTGGCGGAATGAGAGAGACCACGCTGTCTGAGATGATGGATAAGAAGCCTGAGAAAGTAATCGAGCTTGCTGTAAAGGGAATGCTTCCAAAAGGACCTTTGGGAAGAGCAATGATTAAGAAACTTCACGTATATGCTGGACCAGAGCATGAGCAGCAGGCTCAGAAGCCAGTAGAACTGAAATTTTAAGGAGAGGTTGAAAGGAGGACATTACAGTGGCTAAAGCAAGATTTTACGGAACAGGAAGAAGAAAGAAATCTATCGCAAGAGTATATTTGGTACCAGGAACAGGTAACATCACAATAAATAAGAGAAATATCGATGAATATTTCGGACTTGAGACTTTAAAGGTTGTTGTTCGCCAGCCGTTGGTTGCAACAGAGACGAATGATAAGTTCGATGTGATCGTTAACGTTAAGGGCGGCGGATACACAGGACAGGCTGGAGCAATCCGTCACGGAATCTCAAGAGCGCTTCTTGAGGCAGACGCAGACTACAGGCCAGTGCTTAAGAAAGCAGGATTCCTGACTCGTGACCCACGTATGAAAGAGCGTAAGAAATACGGCCTCAAAGCTGCACGTCGTGCACCACAGTTTAGCAAACGATAATTCAACCGAATATCGAAAAAGAGCAACAAACCCCGAAAATCCAGTATTTTCGGGGTTTTCTTTATATTCTGAAAATCTATCAGACACCCTCAAAACACACGAAAATGTTCCGGTAACTAACAGGTAACACACAGGTAACTAACACGAAAACAGGTGTCTTGTGCAATACTTTTGAAATCTTGTGCAAGACACATTTTTGCATGAAAAAAGGGCGATTCAATCACCCTTTTCTTTGCAGTATTCAATGATACATGACCGGATATCTTTTTTCGTCCGGCAGTGACAGGAATGACCGTCCTTGAATATGATGTCATATCCGTCGTGCATGTTTCCAGTGATTCCGGAAATCATTTCCCTGTTCTTTTCTGCAACCTGCATCGTGTCGAACATTCCGCACTGGTCTTTTCTGACAAGGTCTTGAATGTATGCGTTGATAGACATTCCCTTGTCTGCTGCGAGCGTCCGGATAATATCTTTCATTCCTTTAGGAACTGCGAGGTTTATTCGTTCATAATGCTCTTTATAAAAATTATTCTTGTATTCTGTTCTGTTCATGACATTACCCTCCATCAAATCAAATTGATTGCCTCAAGTTTGGTCGGGAGTTCAATGTGGGTGTAGACGTTTTCGGTCACACCCTGTCCTTTATGCCCGACAATTTTCTTGATGAATCTCTCGTCAACCTCCTTTTCGGTGAGGAGAGAGATGCAGGTGTGTCTTGTATCATGCGGGCGGTGTCCGTCATAGACAGGTTCTTTTTTCGTTTCATCAATGACGAATTTCCCGAAACCGAACTCAAGCATCAGAGGAATCCAGTAAGAATCATAATAATTCCGGTACTGAAAAGGTTCGTCGTCGGGTGTACAAATCAGATGGTCACATTTCCGGTTCATCCAGTATTCAAAGAACGGTACAATCTTTTCAGCAATGGGAACTTCTCTGATTCCTGCCTCTGTTTTGGATTCTTTCACATAGAACCATCGTTCATCAAGATGGATGTCCCTTTTCTCAAGGTCGAGGAGTTCCCCGATACGGACACCGGAATAAATCATAATAAGGATGACGGTCACATATATGTTTGAATCCTTGCATTTCCACAGAATAGAAATCTCTTTCTTTGAAAAAGGTTTCCGGTTGTATGCGTTCGGATTTCCCGCCTTGCTTATATCAACGTATCTGACCATGTCTCTTTTATCTTGAGACACAATCTCGTGAATGACAGCATAGTCATACATGAGACCCCACAGGATTTTCAAGGTTTTAAGTGTGGGAGTGTTTTTGCCGGAGCTATCGACGACACCTTGCAGGTGATCCAGTTTGATGTCAACAAATCTCATTTTCCACAGGGGTTGCGATGTGTTAAAAGCAGCCTTGTAACCATTCGTGTCCTTGATTTTTTCAAAATGGATTTCCGACCAATTCTCATATACTTCCTCGAAAGTAATGGTTGCATGGTGTAAATCAAAGGGGTCTTTATTGTATTCTGCTAATGCAGTGAGAGCCTCTTTGCGTGTCGGGTAATATCCGACGGTTATATATAATTGTTTTGATTTTCCAGTTATAGGGTCAATTTCCCACCCTTTTGTCTTTTTTGCTACATAGGGATTTCGTCGGTTTCCGGATAATTTATAGACCGACCCGAATCCGTTCGGTAGTTTCATAAAATCACCATCCTAAAAAAAGAGTATAAAAAATAAAACCAATGCAAAAAGCACGGTTTTATGATAGAATGGTGTTTGCAGGAACATTCTGTCAGTGCCTTTTGCAGTAGCATGAGACGGAGGTTTCACAAAGGCGATTCGTGTTGCAGCACGGGTCGTCTTTTTTGTTACGATTTTTTATATTTTCGACCGATGACGATTGAAAATACACCTCCGACAATCGCAACAGCACCGCCAAGCGGAGCAATTAACAATAAAACAAGACCGACGAGGATAAGCAAAGCACCGATAACGGTGAACATTGCACTATATACACGATTCGTCTTGCTTGATTCTGCGTTTTGAACAGGAGCAGGAATGACATCAACGACCGTTGCAGCAGTCGAGGATTCATTTTCGTTTGTCTCCGGAGCAGAATCATATATATCTATATTGATAACACATCCATATTTCAGACCGGAATCACCTCCGGTGATGTCATCAACAGAAACAGCAAAATAACAATCTTTATATTTCTGATAGATTGTCGCAGCCAATTCTTTCGAGACATGTCCGATGCAGTTTCCGAGAGCATCCGTCACAGCATAGGCGGGTTCGTTTTCGTATTCATGATAATTCAGCAACAGAGCCTCTCCAACAGACAAGCCGGAAATGATGTCCTGTCTGCTTGTTCCGTCATCATTATCAAATGACACTCCGACAACTCTCGTTGTCATGCTTTTCAAAAGTTCACTCATGAAAACACCTCCATTCTTTAGAACAAACCTATCACCTTGTACACTTTTCCTTGCGAAAGGAGGTGAGCAGGATGAAAGTTTTGTTATGGGAAACAAGAACCTCAAAAGGGTTCACGTTGATGGAGTTGGCGAAGAAATCCGGAATCGGAAAATCGACGCTCAACAACATCGAAAACGGTAAGGTGTCACCGACATTGTTTCAACTCGAAACGATAGCGATTGCACTGGAGGTCAAAATCACCGACCTGTTTGAATCCGAGTACAAATAAAATTATTATAGCATGATGTGACGAATAGTCGTCCGTTCGGAGAGATATTTCCACAATTATGGAAATGATGTCCGATTTTTCCACAATCATGGAAAAATGTGCTATTCTGTACTACGGAAAGGGGTGGTGTTCCCTTGCATTACAAAGAGACTATCATTGAGTTAGTCGGTAAGATACAAAGCGAAAAAGTCCTCAAGAGGATATATAAATTCGTTTTATATCTGTACACCCACGAGACTGGCAGTTGAAAAAGACTGTCAGTCTTTTTTGTTTTCTGCTCTTAAAGAAATGTAATAATCAACAAGTCTGTCAAATGCCTCAATGTCATCATCCGAGGCATACAAGAGCATTTTTATCATATTTTTTCGGGTCTCATTTTCACCCGCCATGATGCGGTCGATTCTTTCAAAAAAGTCATCGTCGGTCTCGACGAACATTTCTCCCTCTCCAGTGGTCAACCACATATAATCAACGCTAAATTCACGACAGATCGATTTTATATTTGCGTCGGTGAGAGAATTTTCACCTTTTTCTATTTTAGAAACCGCTGCTTTTTTAATTCCGAGCCTATCACCGAATTTTTCAAGTGTAAGACCGAGGGTCTTTCGCACTTCCTTGACACGCTCATTCTGCGTCATATAGTATCACCTCCCTTGTTTTTCTCAAGCATATCACGGTAACTGACAAAAATCAATAAAAAAGTTTCCTCAAGATACAAAAAAGTATTGACAAAGTATCTACGAGATATTATGATGTATCTACAAGATACAAACAGGAGGTGAAAAGAATTGCCGAAACATCAAATTTCAAATGTTAGAACACGAGGAACGGGAGCGATTGAAAAAATTATTTTCTACAAAACGGAGGTCTCTGAACATCAAGAGATTAGAGTGAGAGCGGAATTTGAGGGCGACCCCGAACCGGAACAAATCAAACAGATTTCAGAAGTTGTAGAAAAGGCAGCGAAAGAAATAGGAAAGATTGTGGAGGAGTGGTGACGCACTCCTCCGTGAAAATCATTTCAGATTGCGAATATGTTGAGCAAAGTCGTGTGTTTCAACACATGCCTTGATAGCAGATGCAAGCAAACGCTCAAATTCTTCCTTTGAAAGGTCGGAAACTTTGTCAAATTTAATGTCACTTTCATCAAAAGAACGTTCAATCGCAGTCTTGAAATCATTGTGATGAACAGCCATGTTTTCACCTCCTGTCACATTGAAATGGTTGCACATTTATTATATGGCGGGAGACACAACAGGGCAAGAAAGAACAGGAGGAAACAGTATGGAACATATACAAGTGAAAAGAATTTTTTATCTCTGCGATGGAGAGCGAGAAAATTGCAAGAAAAGAAACTGTTATAAAAACGGAGGAGATTGCAGACACACGACTGACATCAGCCATGCGATGAATTTCGAGAGGCGAGGGAAATACAAAAACGGGAGTTTCTATGAAAAAGAGAATGTCTCAAGAAATGAAACATCCTCCACGGATTAAATAAAGTTAGACAGAAAAGAAAGAACAGGAGGGAAACAAGATGGAACATATCAAAGTGAACAGCGTATCAGAGGCATGGAGGGCAGCAGCAAGGATTTTCCCGACAGATTATGAAATGAATGAGGAGAGCAGCAAACGGGCGGGTTATCCAATATATGAGACAACATCGACAGACGAGCGTTTTTTCGGATTTCACATTTCAGACCTAAACACAAGGCTAGAGGTAAACATGGGAAACGAAACGGTGACGATTTGGATTGAGGAGGACGCATTTGAAATTGTAGTCAAAGGACTGACTGAGGAGGAAAAAGAAAGCCTCAAGGAAGTTGTTGACAAGGAAATCCGAAGAATCAAATACCGGAGACATAAGGCTGAAACCTCAAATCTCCGGTATGTGATAGACCTAAATTCATAGCAAATTAGAACTCATGTGAACAGCGGTTGCAATTTGCTCATTGAGTTCGGATTCGTTTTCGGGTGCATAGATGTTATCAAATTCTATGCACTCCGAAGAATCGAAAGCACAAAGAGAGAGTTCTGCGGGAACGGGTTCTCCACCGTCTGAATCGTCAAGAGGCTCAAGAATGGAAAGTTGCACATATTGTTTTCCGGTACGACGAGCATCTTGAACGAGAGAGCGGAGTTCTGAAATGCTAACAATGATTGAATCTCTCATGAAATCACCTCCTTGTATTGATTATACAATGCAGGACGGAAAAATAAAAGCCGAAACGGGGCAGCAGTCGCCCCGTCAGCGTCCGGATGGCGACCGACGCTCTGACGATGGCAAGCCGAAAGACAGCGTCGGAATACCGTGAGAAACATGGCAGCGGGTGAACTTGCTAAAAGGTTCATAGTTGGATGACAGGTTTTCGGTGACTTTTTAAGGTGAAAAGACACAACACGGTAAATTCAGCCGGAACAGAGGCGAGGTCATGAACAGACCGAGAGAGCCTCCACAGGAGGAAACAGGATGCAGGAAATGAAATATTTCAACGAGGGAAATGATTGCGACATCTGCAAAAACCAACTCATGACAGGACGAGACGGAACGGTCGAGGATTGCAGGAGGAGACAGAATGGGTTGTCATGCAGATTCGAGGAGCGTGACATTCGGACATGTCCGGTGTGCGAACATGAGGTTGATCGTGAGGATATGTATTTCACAAAGGATTGTCATGGAATCCCGTTCAGACTGGTGTGCGACAGATGCTATCAGAGAATCATGTCAAAAGGATATGACGGGGAATATTACACAGAGGCAGACGAACAGATTGAGGATGACTATTGAGAGCCGAAACGGGCAACAGTCGCCCGTCTGTGTGGGATGACCGCCCACGCATTGACAAGGCAGGTCAGAACAGGAGGTCAGACGGATGGAAGTCGGACGTATATTGCCAACCGAGGCAGCAGTCATATTGAATGTATCACCGCAATTCATCCGAATAGCGATGCAGCAAGGGAAACTCCCTATCGGAACAGCGGTGCAGATGTCATCAATATGGACTTATCACATTTCGGAGAAACTGCTTGCAGATTATTCCGGAAAAGACATACAGGCAGAACTTGAGAGAATCAGAGGAAAGAGAGGAGCGTGACATATATGTCAAAGGATGAAAGAAAAGAAATGATTGAGAATATCGCAGAGCGGTTCACACAGATGGATGACGTTGACAAGTCCTATATTGCCGGATATATGGCAGGAAAACAGGAGGAACGTCAGAAATGGGAGCAGCAGGGCAAGACAGCGGTTGCAACAGCGTAAAAACAGAACAGCAGGAGGAAAAGACAATGGAAATCAATATTTTTAACACAAACAAAAAGTATGACGTAATTTATGCAGATCCCCCATGGCGGTATAACGATAGGAAATGTAATGGAGCATGTGAACACCATTATGACACCATGACACTGGAAGAAATCAAGAAGTTACCAATCAAAGAGTTATGCGAAAAAGATTGTGTTTTGTTCTTGTGGACTACATATCCAATGTTGAAAGAGGCATTAGAAGTGATGGAGGCATGGGGATTCAAGTATAAAAGTATTGCATTTCAGTGGATAAAATTGAACCGTAGCGGAAACGGAAAATTTTTCGGGTTAGGAAGATGGACACGAGGAAATACAGAGCCGTGTCTACTTGCAGTAAAAGGAAAACCGAGCAGAAAAAGCAACTCTGTGTCACAGTTGATTGAGTACCCATTGGGAAAACATTCAGCAAAACCGCCAATTACAAGAGACAAAATAAAAGAATTGATGGGAGAGGAGTGCAAATGTCTTGAATTATTCGCAAGAAATAATATTGAGGGTTGGGATTGTTGGGGAAATGAAGTTGGAAAGATGGATGAGGTGATTTGAAAAAATGATATACATTTGTTCACCGTATAAAGCGAAAGACGAGGAGACCTTACAACGCAATATTGAGTATGCGAGAGAACTGACAAGAGAGGCACTGCTGCGGGGCGAAAGTCCTGTGACAGTTCATCTATACATGACACAGTGTCTCAACGAGACAGAACAGCAGGAACGAGAACTAGGTCTTGCAGCAGGGAGAGAAATAATTCCGAGATGCGATGCAGTGATGGTCGGTGTGAGACATGGGATTTCAGCAGGAATGAAAGCCGAGATTGATTTTGCGAGGAGGTGCGGAGTACCGGTTCAATACATTCAAGAGTGAATATGCAGAGCATGAGAAAAAAGAGCAAAAAGAAAGGAGACCGTTGCAGCGGTCTCCCGTTTAGCAGTCTGTGTCAGACGCTTAAAACCTAAAAATATTATAGCAAATCTGACACCATATTGCAAGCATGAAAAAGCGGGGGGAAACCCCGTGATTCAAAGGGTTTCAGACCCTTTTGACGACCTTGTGATGGATAGTAACAAGTCGTTGAAAAGTATATATAAGGGCAGCAGGAGGAACGGTGTCAGAATGGCAAAGAGAAAGAAAGGGATGACGTTCATCCCGTATGACTATGAGGCAGCATACAACAAGAGCCTTGAGGATATGCACGAGTTCTTTGTTGAGCAGATGTTCAAGCAAGGGAAAAAGGTTGTATATGCACTCAAGGAGATACGAGCAGGAGACCAGTTCGAGGTTGAGATATATCCACAGTTCAAGAAAATGGATGAAGTACCTCCGGAGGGTCGGAGTATCAAAAAGGACAATGACAAGGCTCAAAGGAATCTGAATGACAAGAACGCAAGGAAATATGTGGAGCGTCTTATCAATGAGAATTTCACGGACAGGGATTTGTGGCTCACGTTTACATACGACAATGAGCATCTCCCTCCGGATGGAGACATCGACGCAGCAATCAAGAACGTGCAGAAATTTATCCGACGGGTGAATTATCAGAGAAAGAAAAGGGGTCTCCCGAACGCAAGATATGTCTATGTCACCGCCTACAATCCGACAGAGGAAATCCGGTGGCATCATCACATTGTCATGGATGGCGACATGGACATGGATGTGGTTGAGGGGTGTTGGAAACAGAGCAGCAGGAACGAGGTTCGGAGGCTGCAAAAGGACGAGAACGGTTTGACAGGAATGGCAAAGTATATCGTCGAGGAAAAGAACAGGGTGAAATCGGAGAAACGGTGGAACTCCTCACAGGGATTGAGAGACCCCGACATCAAGGTGGTTCATTCCAAGAGACCGACAGCGAAAGCCGGAGGATATAAGAAAATCGGAACATACGTCGAGACCATGAGAAAAGGACATGAGCAGGTTCGTGAGCAGATGTTGAAATGGTATCCGGATTTTGATTTCACGGATGCGGGAATCTATTACAACGATTTCAACTCAATGTTCTACATACGGGCGAGAATGAGGAAACGGAGGCAGCAATGAAAGCAAAAAGAAAGAGAAGAATGAGCAGGAGGAGACGGGAACGGACATATATTGCGGTGATGGTATTACTGGCGATCGCTGTGAGCATAGGTCTGACACGCTCTGTCATGCGAGATGACAAGGAATTTGAGGAGTATGAGCAGCAGTCGCAGGAGTTCAATGCACGGATGCAGAGAATCGACGAGAAAAGAGAGGCATCCGGACAAAATGCAATGCTTGAGCAGGTGCGAACATGGCAGCAGGAGCAGGACACAGAACCGGACAAGTATGTAGTATTCGACACCATGTCGGCAGACTGGGGAGGCGAGGAGGATGGATTCGTGCTCTATGAGATACCGGAGGAATACAGTCGGACAGGTGGCTATTTTCCGGAAAAGATGCAGGTATATACATATTGCGTCTGCAAGCAGTACGGGGTCAGATATGACCTTGTGGTCGCTCTGATTGAGAAAGAATCCGGATATAAATTCGACAAGGTTGGTGATGATGGTCATTCTATCGGGTACATGCAGATATATGAGGAGTGCCACAGAGACAGGATGGAGCGTCTGAACGTCACAGACCTCACGAACCCATATCAGAACGTACTTGTCGGGATTGATTACCTGTCGGAACTGATTGAGAGATACGGAACGATTCAAGATGCACTTGCAGCGTATAACTACGGGGAGCAGGGAGCAAAACAACACCTATGGAAAAACGGAATCTATGTGTATGAGTACAATCAGACCATCATGAGCCGGATGAAAGAAATTGAGGAGGAACTGGAGCAGGATGCAGGTGATTGAGAGGATTCTGCACATGTTGAGGGTCAAGGATTGCAGACATGTGTGTCTGTTCTGCGAATATTATGACATGTGCAAGCAGGAGACAGGCAGCAGGAAAGAGGTGAAAGAGAATGAACATGAGATATGCAATGAGAAGTGAGGACACAGAGCAAATCAACGTCGTGTCATGGGCGAACTGGAACATGAACCGTTATCCGGAATTGAAATGGTTGCATCATGTACCGAACGGAGGTAGCAGGAACAAGCAGGAGGCGGTCAAACTCAAACAGATGGGTGTCAAGGCGGGGGTATCTGATTTATGCCTCCCGTACCCGAAAGGACTGTACTGCGGACTGTACATCGAGATGAAATTCGGTGATAACAGGCAGCAGGAGACACAAAAAGAGTTTCTTGCGGACATGGCAGCAGCAGGACATTTTGTCGCAACCTGTTATTCAGCAGAGGAGGCGGTCAAGGTTATCGAGGAATACTGCGAATTGATGAATCACAAAATGGGAGATAGTGAAATTGTCATACCACTGGAAAACAGAGAGGCATTAAGAAATATAACAATGAGCATCCCGAACAACAGCATCCTCAAGAACGGGGAAATCAAAGAGAGCAAACCGAGAAAGAAATGAGGAGGTGCAGCAGGATGACGGTCAAGGATATTATGACGTTGCTTGAAAGTCCGGACAGGGTTCGGGTCATCAAGGACGGTGAGGAGATATACAACCAGTATTTTGCAAACATGGAGGTTGACAAGGACATCGTCGCACAGATAGGAGATGCAGAGGTCAAGAGATTCCGGGCAATTCCGGAGATCACTCACAGGAAATACAAGGAACGGGGTCTCATTGCACCGATGAAACCGGAGGAAACACCGGACTATTCTTTCAGAGATTTGCAGATGTGTTTGTATCTTACAATCACGATATAGCAGGGAGGTGAGGACATGAGGAAAATCATCATTGTGGCAGCAGTCGTCGTCATAGCACTGGGAGCAGGGTTCACATATACACTCTACAAGGTGGGAGAGGGGATGCACCTGCACCGCTGCGGATGGAGACAGCCGGACGACAGAGGTTTCATGTAACAGGTAACAAGAGGATAACAGGAGGAACAGAAAAATGAGAATTATTGCAGTTATGTCACCGAAAGGTGGAATCGGAAAGACAACGACATCGGATGCAATCGCCTACATGTTGGGAGAGGAGCAGGAGAAACGTGTTCTCATTCTCGACGGAGACCCGCAGGGCGATACATCCAAGACATTCGAGGCATACGAGCCGGAGGGAACAGGAATGAGCGAACTGCTTGAGCGTCATGTGAGCGTGGGCGGGTCATACCGGACAACGGACTTGATAAGACCCACACAGTACAGCCACATTGACATCATTCCTGCAAACGGGTATCTCATGCAGACAGACATGAAACTGCTGCTCAAGCAGGAGGCAAATCAAGTCACGAGGCTGCGGGATGCACTGGAGGAAATATCCGAGGCATACGACTATTGCATTTGTGATTGTGGTCGTCTGCTTGATATGGTGGTCATCAACATTCTACTGGCAGCAGAACTCGTCATTGCACCCGTAAAGGTCGGAGGATATGAAAACGAGGCGATTCACAATTTGCAGGAGCAGGTTGACGACCTGCGGGAAATCAATCCGGAACTCCGAATCAAAGGTCTTGTGACCATGAGACAGAAAAACAAGACATCACTGGATTTCGAGGAGTGGATGAAAACCAGTTCCGGATTTGACATGTTCGTCACACCGATTCGTCGGTCGATTGTAGCGGAAAAGGCATCCATGAGAATGGCAGTCCTCCCGCAGTTTTCAAAGAACTGCATCGTGTCACAGGACTATCGCAATGTGGTTCATGAATTACTCAAGGAAATGGAGGGGTAGACATGGCAGGAATGAGAGCGGTGCATAAAAAGAACGGAACAACATTCAAGTATAGCGGAGATTTGAAAGAGACCATCGAAAAAGCAGAAAAAGAATTGAAAGAGAAAGAGGGAACAACGCAATGGCTTTTTCTTAAATGGCAGTACGACAATGCACGGAAAGCGTTTGAGAAGTACAACCGCAGACTGGAAGATTTGAAAGATTTCATAAAACTGGCAAAAGAAGAACTTGCAAAAAGAGAGGAGGCAGCAGGACATGGGCGAGACAATACAAATCCTTGAATTGTTCGGAGGAATTGGTTCGCCTCGATGTGCCTTGAGAAATTTGAACATCCAAACAAAAGCAATCGACTATGTGGAGATCAATGAAAAAGCAGTCCGGTCATACAATTCGATGTTCCGTGAGGAATTAGAATATAAAACACAGACGGTCGTCGGATGGAATCTGAAACCGGATATTTTGATTCATGGTTCGCCTTGTCAAGACATGAGCATCGCAGGACATCAAGGGAAAGCGACGGGAGACGGAAGAATCAACAGAGGGAAAGGTTCAGACGAGGGGAGCGGAACACGTTCCTCTCTCATGTGGGAGACAATACATATCATTGAGAATATGGGAGAATGGCGACCTCGTTATGTGATATGGGAAAACGTGAAGAATGTGAAATCAAAGTACATGAGACCGAATTTCGACAGATATATGGTCGAGATGGAAAAACTGGGGTACACGAATAATTATGCGGTTTTAGATGCAAGAGAGTTCGGATTGCCACAGGCGAGAGAAAGAGTGTTCACGATTTCTGTTCTGAATGGTGAAAAATTTGAGTTCGATGACCTCATAAGGACACCGATGCGAAACCTGCAAGAGTTCCTTGAGGATGACGTTCCGGACATCTACGATGTGACACAACCGTCCGTCCTTGCATGTATCGGAGAAAAAGGAATCCGGAGAGCGACGGTCATCAAAGATTGTGCATATACAATCACAACAAGGCAAGACCGGACACCTGCACAGGTCATCGACCGAGGAGATGGACGGTATCGGTATTTGACAGAGCGTGAGTGTTGGAGATTGATGGGATATACAGACGAGGATTTTGACAGGGCGAAAGCAGTTCAAGAGAGAAACGGGAAATATTACAAGGCTTTATATGACCAAGCAGGGAACAGCATCGCAGTTCCGATATTTGAGAGCATATTCAGAAAGATAATTTTGCAGGAGGTCGCATGAGAGCGACAGAAAGAGAGGATTGAACATGGGAAACATCATCAACACAGCACCGTGTCGATTCTGCGGACAGATGGTGCAGATTGACAGCGAGGAAAAATTGACACAGCCACAGGCAGAGGAACAGGCGACAATGTCCTGCACCTGCGAACAGGCGGTTGAGTATCAGAAAGAGAAACAGAGGAAAGAAAAGGCGATGCAGAACGTCGCTGCATTGTTCGGAGAGGCAGCAGCACCGGAAAAGAGATGCAGTGAGGGCATCGTGAACATTCTCAAGGCAGTAGTTGAGGAGATATACACCGGAGGACTGGCAAAGGTCACTCTGAACCTCCGAGGTGGGGTCAAAGCATCTATATCACAGAATAGCAAAGGCGAGATAAACGTCGAGCGTACAGAGACCAAAAAGCAGAAATTAACAGAATAGGGGAGCGGATGCGTGTGACCGAAAGAGAGATATGCGGGTCATTCCGGAGAGCAGAGAATCAAAAGCAACAGATTCAGATTTTGACGGAACTGACCTGCAAGAGTAAATATCAGATAATCGGTATATTGCTGCGGAATGGCGAGAAAGTACCGAAAAGCATTGAAAACCAGTTATACAAGAGATTGGACGCACTCGACGCACAGATTTTCGAGTGTGAAATGGAATACAAAGAAATCGTGACCGCACTGACGGGAGAAAACAGGAGGAAAGAACATGGCAACAGGATTCAGCGTCATGGACGCACTGAACAAGAACAGCAAGGCAGGAGTTGACGAATCACCGAGAGCGAGATTCCGGACAAAGGACATTTCAATTTTCAAGATGTACCGGAACAAACTCAATTTCTACGATTTGGCAGATATTGAGGAACTGGCAGGAGACATCCTCATGTATGGTCTCAAACAGAATCTTGAGGTTGTATTTGAGCCGAATGAGCAGGGTGAATATAGAATCGTCGCAGGTGAGAGACGGTGGCTTGCACTCAAGCACCTTGTCGAGCAGGGATATAAAGATTTTGAGATTGCGACCTGCAAACTGACCACACCGCAGGACGAGGACGAGGAGCAGGTGGAAATCATCATCGCAAACGCATACCGGACAAAGTCTCTCAAGGATGTTATCGAGGAGGAACAGCGTCTCAAAGCGTGTCTTGAGCGTATGAAAACGGATGGAAAGAAAATCAAAGGATATGACCTCCAGTCAGGTCGCCTCCGTGATGTCATCGCATCAATGCTCAAGATGTCAAAGACTAAGATCGCACAGATTGAGAGCGTCAACAACAATCTGATTCCGGAGTTTCGGGAGGAACTCAACAACGAGCGTCTCACATTCTCCGCAGCGTATGAGTTGAGCGGGATGTCTCCGGAGATGCAGCAGGAGGCACTTGCAAAATACAAGGAAAACGGAGAATTGTCCTATACGGAAATCAAGGACATGAAATCACCGCAGAAACCGGAACAGGAGCAGGATGCAGCAGGGCAGCAGGACACCGTGTCAGATTCAGACACAGCAGGGCAGCAGTCATCCGAAAACAGCATGAATCCTCCGGAGGAAAAGAAAGCGGGAGACGATTATGAGACACCGCATCCGGAGGGAATCACATCAATCTGTTATTCTTGCACCGAATACGAGACCTGCAACGTAAAGACCGGAACATGTACCTCATGCGACCAGTACAAGAACCGTGCAGAGGCTTACAAGACCGAGGAGCAGAGATATAACGAGGAGCAGGATGCAATCGACCGTGAGACGAAAAAGAAACTCCGTGAACAGGCAGAGGAGGAGAAGATGAACAACCTCCCGTCAGACACACAGGAGAACGGTCAGAAAGTGCATCACATTAAACTGGGAGCGACATTTTTTGAGGAGGTTGCATCCGGAGAAAAGACATTTGAACTCCGGAAGAATGATAGAGGCTATAAAAAAGGCGACATCCTTGAGATGATGGAGTTCAAGGACGGAAAGAACACAGGACGCACCGTGAGAGTGCTTGTGACATATATCCTTGAGGAGTTTGCAGGTCTTGAGGACGGATATTGCATCATGGCAACATCACTCATGAAAGAGGATGCTGAATGATGGCGGTGAAATAAGGAGGAAAAGGCAATGGATGACATCAGACGAGGAGAGATATTCTATATCGCACGAGGGGGGGCGACGAACGGGAGTGAACAATTTGCGGACAGACCCGCAGTTGTAGTCAGCAATGACGAGAACAACAAGCACTCCGGAGTGATTGAGGTTGTGTATATGACGACGCAACCGAAAACAGACCTCCCGACACATGTGACCGTCCGCAGTACCGGACGATTATCCACAGTATTGTGTGAACAGGTATCGTCAGTATCGACCGACCGTGTGAATAACTACATCGGGCAGGTATCGGAGCAGGAAATGAAAAACATCGACATCGCTCTCATGATTTCCTTACAGTTGAGCGGTGGAGGAAAGACATCAAAGCAGTACAATGAGACGATTCAGAAACAGCAGGAGGAAATTGAATACTATCGCAACAAAATTCAAGCGATGCAGCAGTCGTTAGAAGAAAAGAAAACCGAAAAGCCACAGGAGGCAGCAGGAGAGACATCGGAGATCGTTGTGAGGCTTGAGACGGAGCGTGACACATACAAGGCATTATATGAGCAGTTATTCGAGAGGATGCTGAATGGAGGAACAGGAAAGTGAAAAAAGGGCAATTAAAAGCATTATTCATCGAGGCAAAGGGAACAGGTCAGAAATATATCGGTGTAATGGTTCAGACAGAGGGCAGCAGTGAACCGGAGGTCATCATCAATCCGAAAGAGAATTTCAATGCAAAATTCGACTATTACATGGCAGCGTATGACGATGATTTGATTCTGATTGCAGCAAAAGGGAAAAAGGACATCAGAATCACGGGAGCAGCAGCGGGAGCATCGTTCGAGGACATCCAGTCACAACTCATTGATGAAAAAGCGTCATCCGGATGGAAAGAACAGATTGCGGATGCGGTGGACAGGGTTGTCGATAAGATGCTGAAAGAAACTCCTCCGGAAACGGAGGAGGAGAGACAGAACTGCGAGACCATGAGAGAGACAATCAAAGGAATGTTCCTCACGCAGAGACGCTCAAAGACAGAGGCAGCGTTCATCACCGAGAATATTGACAGATACGAGGAATTGTTTGAAATCTGCATGAATGGAGATGATGCACAGTTTAAAAAGGGCATCACGGAATTGCAGAAAGCACAGAATGAGTATATTTTGCAGAAAGAGAGGGAAAACGGATGAACAAGGTCATTTTGATGGGTCGTCTCACGAGAGACCCGAATGTCAGATATTCACCGAGGAATAATTCACAGGAGGAAATGGCGATCGCACGATACACACTTGCGGTTGACCGCAGAGGAGCAAAAGACGGGCAGCAGTCAGCGGATTTCATTTCCTGCGTTGCGTTTGGACGAGATGGAGAGTTCGCAGAAAAATATCTCAAGCAGGGAACGAAAGTGGTTGTCACTGGACGGATTCAGACGGGGTCATATACGAACAGAGACGGTCAAAAGGTCTATACCACGGACGTGATTGTCGAGGAACAGGAATTTGCAGAGAGTAAGAAAGCAGCAGGGCAGCAGGACGGGAACAACGGAGGGTATTCGGATGCAGGTGACGGTTTTATGAATATTCCGGACGGAATCGACGAAGAACTCCCTTTCAATTAGGTGCGGAGGAGGATGGAGACATGGGATTCGTGGAAAAGGTGAAAAACGTCATTTCAAAACTGCGGGCAGCGGGAAAGACAGAGAAAGAGGTGTCTAAAATCATCGAACAGGCAGCAGAGGCAGCAACGGTCTTGAAAAAGACGGAATCTCCGGAACATCCGGAGAAAATCAAGGCAGCAGGAGGAGAAAACCTGCAAGATGCTCTTTTGAAAGTGGGAATCAGTGCAAAAGAGGCATTGACCGCATTTGAGAGCATATACAGACCGAGGAGACAGGAAAAGTCGAATAATTGGAGGAAATATCATGGATTGCCTCTGAAAAGGTCAAAAGGAGGAAAACGACGTGGAGACAGAAAAAGAAATGACAGCAATTCAGAAAACACAGGTATATCTTGAGAATTATCGGGAAATAGAGCGATATATCAAGGATGCAATTTCGGAAGTATCACAGATTGACGATGTATCAAGATATAACATTTCGGCAGAGAAAGCGTTCCTCCAGTCCATCAGAGAGTGTAAGGCAGAGACGGTCATTCTGTTCGAGCACATGAAAAAGGCTCTTGCATCGCTGAAAGAGGATGCAGAGGCAGCAGGTGAGGGGTACAAGTACGACGCACTTGAGGCAGTATATATCAAGGGCAAGTCATACGAGGATATTGTGAGGGAGACAGGATGCGGAAAGAACTCACCGAAAAAGTGGTGCAGATCAATGACAGAACGTCTCTCAATCAAATTATTCGGTGCAAAAGCAATCGAAAATGACAAAATCGGAGTGAAATGAGAGTGAAAACGGGGTGAAATGAGGGTGATTTCGGGGGTAAAAAGTGGGTGAACAAAAGCAAATATAAACGTGCTAATATGATAACGTGAACAGTTGAGTGAGCGATTGCAGAGATGCAGTCGCTTTTTTCTTGCCTGTTTGCCCTCCTGTTATATGCGGGCAGCAGGACACTATCATGTGCGATGTATGCCCGCCTCTTGAAAGGCATGAGAGGCAGCAGGAGACCGATGGACAGAGAGGAGTGAGCAGTGTGTTATTGAAAGCATGTAAGGGATGCGGTCGCCTTATCCCACAGGCATTGACCATGTGCGAGCAGTGCGAGGCAAGGCAGCAGTCAAGGCATGTGACATATAACAATACACGCAGAGACCCACGAGCAGCAGAGTTCTATCTGTCAAAGGAATGGCGGGAGTTGAGACCTGTCATCATGAGTGTGTATGAGTATGTGGATATATATGCTCTGTATGTTGAACACCAGTTGATAACACTGAAAGATTCAGACCCCATCCACCACATCATAGAACTTGAGGAGGACTGGGAGCAGAGGTTGAACCCATTGAACTTGATACCCTTGAGCCATCGGACACACAACACAATCACAGCACTATATAAACAGAGCAATGCAAGCATGAAAGCAACACAGACACAGTTGAGGTCGCTGATTGATTACCATTTCAAAGAGGCAGGGGGATATGAAAAAGTTTTATGTGACCGTTTCTTAGTCGCACCCCCTCTTTTCTTTGGAGAAAACTCCCCACGAGAAAATCAAGACGCAGGGGAGTGACGAAAGGGTGTCAGAATGTGACACGAAACTCGTGAACACTGGACGGAAAGGGGGTTGATGCTGCATGGCAGGACAGAGACAACCGACCGATTTGGTGGTCATGAAAGGAAAAAAACACCTCACAAAAGCAGAGATTGAGGCGAGAAAAAATGCAGAGGTGGTCGCCCCGAACGACAAAGTCAAGCCTCCGGCATATTTGACACCGGAACAGAAAAAGAAATTCCGGAAATTGTCAAAAGAATTGCTTGAAATCAAACTCATTGCGAATGTGGATTGTGATGCACTGGCGAGATTACTGATTGCACAAGACCAATACATCGAGATAACGGACAAAATCAGAGAAACTCCGTTGATGGTAGATGTTCCGGTCTATGAGATGCAGGAGAATCCGGACACAGGAGAAAAGGAACGTGTACAGGTCGGAACACGAGAGGTTGTGAACGGTGAGAGAGAGCGTCTCATGATTATACAAGACCGCTGCATGAAACAGTGTCGGCAGGGGGCATCGGATTTCGGAATGACGGTCAGCAGTCGGTGTCGGTTGGTAGTTCCGAAAGCAAAGGAAACAAAACCGGAGAACAAATTCGCCAAGTATGCGAGTTCATAAATGACAGCAGGGGCAACAGTGACCGACCGTTGCACACAATACGCTCTTGATGTCGTTGCAGGTGTCATCGTCGCAGGTGAATATGTCAAACTGGCATGTCAAAGGCATCTTGACGACCTTGAAAAAGCAAAAGCAGCACCATACAGATTCTATTTCGACGTTGAAAAGTCCGAGGAAATCATCAATTTTGCGGAAGAATTAACGATCGCAGAGGGTGACGAACAGGAGAATGTGACAGCGTACCCGTTCCAGTGTTTCATTTTGGGGTCATTGAACGGGTGGAGGACGAAAGAAAAGGGTCACAGACGGTTCAGAACGTCCTATGTGCAGTTAGGCAGACAGAACGGAAAATCGTTCATCAACGGAATTTTAGCGTGTTACTATGGCAATTTTGACGGGTACAAATACGGAAAAATCTTTTGTACTGCGACAAAACAAGACCAAGCGAACATTGTTTTTGATGAAATTGTAAAATTCATCAATTCCGACGAGGATTTGTCGGAGTGGTTCAAGGTGCATGAGCATAATCACACGATAGATTGTCTCTGTACACATTCGGAAATCAAGGCATTATCCGGAGACACCAAGTCACTGGACGGACACCGTGCATATTTGGGAATCGTTGACGAATACCACGCTCACAAGACAAATCAGATGTACAAACTGCTTGAGGGCGGTATTAAGAAATTAAAATCCGCACTGATCTCCGTCATAACAACAGCAGGGTTCGATTTGAAATCGCCTTGCTACAAGTTATATGAGTATTGCTGCAATCTGCTGAAAGGTGTGTTTGAGAACGACAGTCAGTTCGTGTATATAGCACAGTTGGACACAGCGGATGACCTATACAAAAAAGAGAACTGGATAAAAGCAAACCCGATTCTCGAATATGACGAGGATGCACTGGAGAATCTCGTTCCGATTGCGAACACTGCCCGTGATATGGGCGGGGAAGATTTGCGAGATTTCCTAGTTAAGCAGTTGAATATGTGGATGCAGTGGTCAAACGCACTGTATATCAAGGACATCAAGGAATGGAAACGATGTGCAGCATTGCGAACGCTCAAGGATTTCAGAGGCTCAAAGTGCTATGTCGGAGTTGACCTGTCGTCCGGAGGCGACTTGACATCCATCGCAATCGTCATCCCGTACATGGTTGACGGTGTGAAAAAGTATTTTGTGCATACTCATTCATTCATCCCTGCGAGCAGAGTGGACGAGCATATCAAGACGGACAAAGTTCCGTATGATGTATGGATTTCAAAAGGTCTCGTGACAGTCACGGAGACACTGGGAGGAATAAAGACAGATTACAAGTACATCATCAAGTACCTTGAGGATTTAATCAAACAGAATGATTTGAAACCTCAACTTGTGTGTTATGACCCGCACAACGCATCTGCGTTCCTGTCAGACCTTGAGGCACTGGGATTCGATTCTGTGGCAATTACACAGACAGCAAAGGAACTCAATGACGCAACAGTTGATTTCAGACTGGAGATAAAAGCAGGAAACGTCGTGATTGAGGGAACAGAAGTCGGAAAAGGCAAGGTTGTTCCGTTCGATGAACTGCTGACGTGGTCGATTGCAAATGCAAAGACTATCTCGAACAGTTACGGTGAAATCAAAATCGACAAGGCACTCGACGAGGACAGAATCGACCCGATTGACGCAATCATCGACGCATGGAAAGCAGCAATGAAAGAGGAGTATAAGCCGGACACAAATGAGGTCGTGAATGAGTGGCTTGAAATGTATGAGAAATACATGGGGAAAGGCGGTGAGAAAGAATGAACCCATTAAGAAAAATAGCAGACAGGTTGATGAACTGGTGGAAAGGCGAAACTGCACCGGAGGTCAGTGATTCAACGGAATTGACCGGAGGGGTGATGACGCTCAACTCACCGTCGTTCCTTGAAAGTATGGGATTGAGCAGGAAAAGAAAGACAACATCAGAGGTGACATATTTCACATGTCTCAAGATGCTGTCGGAAACGCTTGCAAAAATGCCTATCAAATACTATCAGAGAACGGACAAGGGAATTATCGAGGCAGAGCAGACAGACACCTCGAAACTACTGACCAAAAGACCGAACCCGTTCATGACACCAACCGTATTTTGGAACACGGTTGAAATCAACCGGAATCATTACGGAAACGCTTATGTGTACATGAGAAAGAAATTCATCCGGAAGAAATACGGAGGAGAGGTCAAAATTCTTGACTTGTGGGTGATGCAGTCGAATTGTGTTCAGATTGTTGTGGATGATGCAGGCATATTCGCAGGAAAAGGACGATTGTGGTATGTCTACACAGACCCGACCTCCGGCAGTCAATACGTTTTCGACACAAGCGAGGTCATGCACTTCAAAACATCATTCAGTTTTGACGGTGTAACAGGTTTACCAGTTCAGCAGATTCTCCGTGACACGATTTCCGGAGCATCAGCGTCACAGAGATATATGAACAGCCTATATGAGAGCGGACTGACAGCAAAAGCGACGCTTGAATATACGGGAGAGTTGAATGATAAAGCGAAAGAGGCACTTGTGAAGTCGTTCGAGGATTTTGGCAGCGGAGCGAGGAACACAGGAAAAATCATTCCCGTACCGTTAGGGATGAAACTGACACCACTCGACATCAAATTGTCAGATTCACAGTTCTTTGAATTGAAAAAATACACTGCATTGCAGATCGCAGCAGCGTTCGGTGTGAAACCGAATCAAATCAACGACTATTCAAAGTCGTCCTATGCGAACAGTGAGTTGCAGCAGTTGTCTTTTTACGTTGATACAGAACTGTTCGTCATCAAGCAGTATGAGGAAGAAATCAACTATAAAATGCTGACGGACGAGGAACAGGATGACGGTTTTTATTACAAATACAATGAAAAAGTTCTTTTCCGGACAGATTCAAAGACACAAATGGAATATCTGAAAAACGGTGTCAGTGGCTCAATCATGAAACCGAATGAGGCACGACGCAAACTTGACCTCCCCGATGGAGAGGGTGGCGACACTTTACTTGCAAATGGCAGCATCGTTCCGCTGACAATGGCAGGAGCAGCATATCAGAAAGGTCAAATCGAGCAAGAGGAGACCGAAAAACCGGAGCAACCGGAGGAAGAAACAGAGCCGGACACAGAGCAGCCGGACACAACAGGACAACCGGACGAAACCGACGAGGCAGAGGACGAGGAAGAACAGGAGGGAGGTGAATAATCATGGCAAAGAAAAGACGTTTTGATTTCACAAAAAAGAATAAACGCAGCGGAAAAGTTGAAAATGTCGGCTATTTGGATTTGGAACAGGACGAGGAACAGAGCAGATGTTCCTTGTATTTCTACGGTGACATTGTATCGGCAACATGGGAATCCATGTGGTTCGAGGAGGACAGATGCCCGCAGGACATCGCAGATTTCCTCAACCAGTTGGATGGATATGAGGACATCGACATCTATTTCAATTCCGGTGGCGGTGATGTATTCGCAGGACTGGCAATCTATAACCAGTTGAAACGATACTCCGGACACAAAGTCGGATATGTTGATGGAATGGCTGCGTCAATCGCATCTGTCATCATGTTCGCATGTGATGAACTGCATTTTGCGACAGGAGCACAGGCGATGATTCACAAGCCTTTATGTATGGCATGGGGCAACGCAGACGATTTCAAAGAGGTCATCAAACAACTTGATTTATGCGAGGATTCAATTCTCGACGTTTACGAGGAACACTTGAAAGAGGGTGTGACGAGAGACAAAATCAAGTCTTTCATGGCGAAAGAAAAGTGGTTCAGCGGTGCAGAACTGGCAGAGTATTTCGACGTTTTGATTGATGAAAAGGCAGCAGTCGCAGCGTGTGCATCAGATTATTTTGAAAAATACAACCATGTTCCGGAGAGCATCAAAGGAACAGCCACAAAGGACATTGTCGATGCGGTACTTGCGGAACTGGAGAACCGGAGCAATGCAGCAGCAGAGGCAGAAAGAAAGAGAATCGAGGAAGAAAAGCAGGAAATTCTTGCAGACCTCGACATGTATGGATTTTAAGAAAGAGAGGACATGATTCATGAACAAGGAAATGCAGAAACTGTTGAAAGCAATCAACGACAAAAAGAATGAGGTCAAGAGCCTTGTGAAAGATGGAAAACTCGACAAGGCAAGGGCAGCAAAAGATGAACTCAAAGAGTTACAGGAAAAGTTTGACCTCCTGTTTGATTTGGACGAGGAGGAACATGAGGAGATCGAGGACAAGGTGGCGACGGGAGCAGCAAAGACCATCGGGGGAAAAGCGGACAAGAAAAACCTCGTGAAAGCGTTCGTCAATATCGTCAAGTGTGGATTCTTAAAGAGAGAACCGGACGAGGGAGATGTCAAGGTGTACAAGGATGCGTTAAGCACAGACACCACAAAGGGAGACGATGATGAAATGGGAATCGGTGTCACCGTTCCGGAGGACATCAGAACAGACATCATCGAGTTAAGACGTTCAGAGGATAATCTGGAGCAGTATGTCAATGTTGAGGGAGTAACCACAAAGAGCGGTTCGAGAAACATTGAGGTCGATGCAGATTCCACCCCGTTTGATAATGTGGACGAGGAGGCAGATTTCCCCGACATGGATGAGCCGAAGTTCAAAAAGATTATGTATGCAATCAAGAAAAAGGGTGGCATCTTAAAAATCACCGCAGAACTGTTTGAGGACACCGCAGCCAATGTCATGGCATACATCAACAAGTGGATTGCCAAGAAAACAAAGGCGACGAGAAATGCGATGATTCTCAAGGTTGCGGACGAGATGACAAAGGGGAAAGAGGTTGTGATTTCCACAATCGACAGTCTCAAGGACGTGTTCAATGTGGGTCTCGACCCTGCTATTACAACAGGAGCAATGGTCATCGCAAATCAGAACGGGTACAACTACCTCGACAAGTTAAAGGATAAGGACGGAAAGTACATTTTGCAGCCGAATCCTACACAGCCGACACAGATGATGTTGTTCGGTAAATATCCGATTGTCAAGGTGTCAAACAGGACTGTGAAATCTGAACCTGTGTACTCACCTGCGTTCACAATCTCCGGTAGCAAATTAGCAATCGACGGAACAACCACAGCAATCGACGCATCCGCAACGTCCGACGTGACAGCATGGAAAGTCGTGAAAGGAAAGTATGTTGTAACTTGCAAAGGACAGGAGCAGGAAACGACAGTCGATGCAAAGGTGTCCGCATACAAGCATCCTGTGTATATGGGCGACTTAAAAGAGGCTATCACATTATTTGACAGAAATGTCATCACCATCGACATGAACGACAAGGCAGCAGGTTTGTGGGAGAAAGACATGACCGGAATCAAGGTTCGTGACCGTTTCGATGTGCAGCCTGTTGATGATGGAGCAATCATCAAAGGCAACATCACGGAAGTTGTGCAGGGATAAGAAATGCAGCAGGGCGGGAACACCCGCCCTGTGATTGAAAGCAGGTGAATGAAATGACGGACGAGGAAAAGAAAGAGTATAGAGACAAACTGGTTGAGGACTGCATGAAATACAATCACATCGACTATGACGACGACAAGGACATTGTCGAGACTATGGTTGAGGCGATTGCATCAGAGGAGTTGATGGAACTGATTCCGAATTTCGACCCATACAATTTGACCGCCCGTCAGAGATTGCTTGTATATTCTTTCGTCAAGGAATTGTATGACCACAGGGAGAAGTATCAGAACGGTACACAGCAACTCACAAATGCGGTCTCAACCATGCTACTCAATGAAAAGTATGGAGGGAGCAGTGAATGACCGGACGGGTGAAAATAATCAGAGTGACCACAGAAATCAAGGCGGGCAGGAAAGAACCGACCACAGAGGTGTTTTATGAGTGTTGGTGCGATGTTCAGAGTTTGGGAACAAATGAGAAATACACAGCACTGCAAGCAGGTCTTGAGAACACCATTGTTTTCAAGGTTCGGAATTGCAAGCGGATGAAAGAGGTCAGAAAGAAAATGAAAGAGTTCTATGCAGAGTATGACGGAACACGATTCGACATCTATGATGCATCACCGATGTTCACAGATAACGGATGGGTGCTTGTGAAATGTCGTGCGGTTGCATAGGTGTCACATTCTGACACGGAGGTGAGGACATGAAAATTGACATGGAGTTCAAAGGACTGGAGGAACTGGTGAAAGCGTTTGAAAGTGCTGCATCGGATGAAGATATTGCACAGGTAAATAAAACGATCGCTGAAAAAGGCGAACCAGTTGTACAGAGAATCATGTCCGGAAAAATCCCAAAATCAAAGGACATCAAAAAAAGTGGGCGAGGGTTCGGTTCAAAATCATCAGTGTCCGCACATGCAGCAGATGAAATCCCTATCGGGAAAGTAAAGGTGAACGGTACGGGAGCGACAGCAGATGTCGGATGGGAAAAGAACACACAGGACGAGGGCGGTCATTTCTACGTCCGTTTTATTAACTGGGGAACGATTTACAGACCGCCACAAGAGTTCATATATGCAACAGGCAGGGAGGCAGATGCAGAACTGCAAAAGATAGCAGAACAGGAATATCAAGCGTATTTAGACAGGACAGTGGGGTGATAAGCATGGACAGCAGTCCGGACATCATAAAAGACGCATCAGACGCACTCAAGCCGATAGAGGACAGAGGAATCACTGTGATGCAGGGGTGGTATGACAAAGACCTCAACAAATGTCATGTGACATTGTGGGATTTGGGCGAAACCGATGACAATTTTTCGGATGATGATGCGGAGGGAGTGACACTTTCTTTGCAAGTCACCATTTTCTCAAAGGAGGACGAGGTGGAACTGGCAAGGGAAATCAAGTCTCTCATGAAAGAGAATGGGTTCTCATTCGAGGGGAGAAACGGAGACGATTCAAAACCGGAGGATGGAATCTATATGAAAGCACAGCGATTCACAAAATATTATGAAAGCGAGGAAAAATCATGAGCGAAACAGTAACACAGGTAAATGAAACCACACAGCAGATTGTAAGGAGTAGAACTTGCGGTCTGAAAGATTTCTACATCGCACTGGTGCAGAGCAATACTGCAACAGCATACACAGCCGGAACTCCGGTGAAATTAGCGAGAGCAATCAAAGCGAAAATTGATGAAAAGTGGACAAGTGAGAAAATCTACTCCGACGATAACACCGAGGAGGTCATCACCTCATACGAGGGAACAGATGTCGAACTGGAGATCAATGCTCTTGCACCGCAGGACAGAGTGATTCTGTTCGGGCAGTTGTACGAGAAAGGATTCTTGAGAAAGTCATCTGACGACAGAGCACCGGAGGTCGCTGTCGGATGGAGAGAAAGAAAACTCAACGGAAAATATGAGTTCAAGTGGCTTTATGTCGGAAAGTTTGCAGAGGGTATCAGCGAGGAGGCAAGCACTAAAGAGGGAAAACTGTCACCTACAACCAAGAGCATCAAGGGCAGTTTCTACGAGCGTAGCATCGACAATCTGTATGAGGTATCTGTTGATGAATCCAACCTTGTAGCAGAGGACACGGATGCAGCAACAGCAATCAAAGACTGGTTCTCAAAAGTGCAGGAAGCACCGGACGCAGCAGCGTAAAACAAGAGAGGATATAACAGGAGGATAATTCAATGAATAGAAAAATCATCGTGAATCATAAAGAGTTCAAAATGGAGAAAATGTCTGCGGACACATACATGGAATATCTCGAACTTGCAGAACAGATTGACGCTGCGACATCCGAGAGAGCGTCAAAGAGATACTCACGACAGGAAATTGAGGCAATGATGTTGTTCATCTGCAAAGCATACGGAAATCAGTTCACGGTTGACGAGTTAAAGGATGCAGAGAACGGACTGGATGCAGCAGGAATCGTCATCGAGTTCAACATGATTGACATGGGAATCGCAGAGGAAATGAACAAGAGAATGGACAAGATGATGAAAAATTTTCAGAGTGGCAAGTGATTCCGGAAATAACAATCACTTGCAGCACAGGAAAAGTATTCATCAACAACGTAACGGTTGAGCAGTACAAGAAATATGCTGCACTCATGGAGAAAAACGGTTCGGACAAAATAACGGATGCACTGTTTTTCAACAAAAGAATTATTCAAGAGATATTCGGGAACAGGATGTCTCTCGATGAACTGGGTGAGGTGGATGTTATTGAATTTCTGACAGCATCAAAGGGGATTCATTTCATCATGCAGGATATTGTTTCAGATGCGTTGCTGAACATTGTCGAGGCAGAGCCAATCGAAAGAGAGGCATCTGCGTTCGACGAATATGACCGTGAGAATGGGTATGAGGACGAGGAGCAGGAAGAACAGAACACATGGAAGATATGCGGAGAAATCGTTGACCGTGTGACAAAAATTGCGATTCGGCTCATGCGGGAATCATACGGGCAGTGCATGAAAGAAAATATCATTGAACTGCTGAAATATCTGAAATTTGAACTTGAAACGGTGAACGAGAACACATAGCACAGATAGGAGGAGAACCGATGGCACATACAAGCGTGAAGATTTCAGCAAATTCGTCTGATTATCAGTCGCAAATGAAATCCGCTGCGTCGCAGATGAAAGTGTTATCCAGTGAGTTCAAACTGGCACAGACGCAAGCAAAAGCGTTCGGTTCGGCAGCAGACCAACTCAAGGCGAAAGCAGAGAGCCTCACTCAAAAAATCACTCTGCAAAAGAATATCGTTCAATTAAACAGTGAGCAACAAGCAAAACTCACACAGAAACTTTCAGACCAAAAGACAAAGCAGGAGGAATTAAAAACAAAGGTCGAGGCAGCAAAGAAAGCCTATGAGGATTCAACAAAGGCGACCGGAGCAAATTCAGAGCAGTCAAAGGCACTGAAAGAGGAACTCGACAAACTGGAGCAGGAATTTAAGGCAAACGAGACAGCAATCGGAAAGACGGAGACTGCTCTTGCAAATCAGACCACAAAGACGAACATATCAAAAGCATCACTCGTCGAGATGGAATCTGAACTCGAAAAAGTAAACAAGGAACTGAAAAATCATAAACTGAATGAATTTGCAAGCGGTTGTGACAAAGCAGGACAAAAGATGGAGAGTTTCGGAAAGAAAATGTCTGTCGTTTCTGCGGGAATTGCTGCAATAGGAGCAGCATCAATCGCAGCGTTCAAGGAACTCGACGAGGGATATGACACGATAGTGACAAAGACCGGAGCAACCGGAGAGGCACTGGAGGGATTGACCGCATCTGCGGACAATGTTTTCGGAAGTATGCCGGAGGACATGTCAACGGTCGGAGAGGCTATCGGTGAAGTAAACACGAGATTTCATTCGACAGGAGAGGAACTGGAGAGCCTGTCAACGCAATTCATTCAGTTTTCGAGCATAAACGGAACGAATGTGACACAGTCTGTTGACCAAGTGGACAAAATCATGAAAGCGTGGAACATAGACACATCACAGACGGGGAATCTGTTGGGATTGCTGACATCAAAAGCACAGGAGACAGGAATTTCCGTTGACAAACTCGAAAGTTATGTACTGGATAACAATTCAGCGTTCAAAGAGATGGGGTTGTCATTACCACAAGCAATCAATTTGATGGCTCAATTCGATGCGAACGGTGTTGATTCTACGACAGCACTGGCAGGACTGAAAAAGGCATTGCAGAACGCAACAGCCGAGGGAAAGTCGATGGATGTCGCACTGGAGGAGACAATCGGCAGCATTAAGAACGCAAAGACGGACACAGAGGCTTTACAGATTGCGACAGAACTGTTCGGGAAAAAGGGTGCTGCGGAAATGGCGACAGCAATCCGAGAGAACAGAATTGACCTCACAAGCCTGTCATCCTCAATGTCGGAATATGGAACGACGGTCGAGGACACATACAACGGAACACTCGACCCGATTGATAATGCAACAATAGCGATGAACAATGCAAAACTGGCATTGTCAACACTGGCGACAACAGCACAGACCGCAGCAGCACCAGTTATCGAAAAGGTGACGACAAAGATTCAAGAACTGACAAAGTGGTTCACCTCTCTTGACGAGGGGCAACAGCAGACAATCATCAAGGTCGGTCTTGTGGTGGCTGCGGTGGGTCCTTTAGCAATCGGATTCGGAAAAGTAGCACAGGGAATATCGACGACGGTGAAAACAGGTCAACAGTTTGCATCGTTTGTCGGAGGAATCATCGCAAAGATAACAGCCAAGACAGCAGCAACCGCAGCAGGAACAGCAGCAGACACAGCAGGGGCAGCAGCGGAGGCAGCACATACCGCAGTGACAACAACGCACACAACAGCAACAACAGCAGCAACAGTAGCAACAACAGCATTTGGAACAGCGTTGAAATTACTCACAGCAGTGGGAGTTGTGGCAATCATAGCAGCGATAGTTGCGGGAATTGTTTGGCTGATTAAAAACTGGGATGATGTAAAAGAGAAAATAACAGAGGTATGGTCTCATGTAGTAGAGAAATTCAATGCAATCAAGGAAACCATAACGGGAGCGTTCTCGAAAGCGAAAGAGGCGGTCACGAATAAGGTGAACGAGATAAAAGATTCGGTTGCAAATAGCGCAGTCGGACAAGCAGCGACAAAGACGTTTTCAGCAGTGAAAAACACTGTCACAAAGTTCATGGGGGCAGCAGTTGACACCGCAAAGGAGAAACTGGGGAACATGAAAACCGCCTACGAGGAAAACGGAGGCGGTATCAAAGGAGTAGTTGCAGCCGGATGGGAGGGAATCAAAGGCTATTATACAGCCGGATTCACGTTCGTTGATAATCTGTCGGGAGGCAAACTGACAGAAATCAAGACAAAATTCTCCGAAAAGACATCGGAAATCAAGACGAAAGTCTCCGAGGGTTGGGAGAATATGAAAACGACGGTCACATCCAAGATGACCGAGTGGAAAACAAACGCATCAAATAAACTGACGGAAATCAGAACCGATTTCACGACGAAGATTTCCGGAATACAGTCCTATGTGTCAACCGGATGGTCTCACATGAAATCGACAATTTCAACGACGATGCAGCAGTGGAAAACGGATGCGAGCAACAAACTCCTGTCACTCAAGAATGATTTTGCAAATAAGGTCGAGAGCGTAAAACAGGGATGGTCAACGAGGTTCACGAATATCAAGGACACAGCGACGAATCTCATGGAGACCGCAAAGACCAATGTTTCCACAAAACTGGAAAATATGAAATCTGCCTATAACGAAAAAGGCGGGGGCATGAAAGGAATTGTGTCGGCTACATTCACAGGCATCAAGGACACGATGAACTCACTCATGTCCACAGCGAACACGTTGACAGGTGGAAAACTCGACAGCATCAAGTCATCTTTCTCGACAAAACTGAACGGTGCTCTTTCAAAGGTCGGTTCGGTCATGGAAAGCATACGAGCAAAATTTAGCGAAAAGATGGAATCCGCAAAGACAGCAGTCTCAAATGCTATCGACAAAATCAAGGGATTTTTCAATTTCAAGTGGTCATTGCCACATTTGAAAATGCCACATTTCAGTATATCCGGTTCGTTCAGTCTGAACCCTCCGTCTGTACCGTCATTCGGTGTTGAATGGTACAAAACAGGAGGTATCATGACAAGTCCGACAGTGTTCGGAATGAACGGAACAAGGCTCATGGTTGGAGGAGAGGCAGGAGCAGAGGCAATCTTGCCACTTGCAGAGTTCTACACAGAATTGAACTCAATGCTTGACCGAAAACTGAAAGCAATCAATCAGAATGTGAACGCTTTTATCGAGGTTCACAACTATATTGATGGAGACGAAGTGGCAAGCAGAACGACCGAAAAGGTCAGTGATAATCTTGCAATAGCAACAAAGAAACGGAGGTGAGGACATGAAAATTGACAGTGTAGACATTCGGTCATTCGATGCAAAGCAGTTGACAGTTGATTTCGAGCCTCCACAGACGGGTGTGACGGTGGAGATGTTCGACGGGGCATTGATACCGTCAGAATCCGAAACATACACACCGTTGTCCGGACTGACGGTGACAGTCCTGTTCAGAGGGAAAGACAGAGACGAGGTTCAAAAACATGTCAGTGATTTCAATGCAGAGTTGCAGAAAGGTGTTGTCCTTACACTGGACGGGTACAGTCGCCATTTTAAGGCATATATGACGGGAAACTCGTTGAGCAAGACAATAACGAAAACACGGTACACAGCAGAGTTCAAATTCACGGGGTACTGGTTCAGCGACGAGGTGAGTTTGAACTGGCAGGGAGTGTATGAGGCAATATTTGAGGCACAGGGAAACAGGGCGACACCGTGCAGACTGACAATCACAGCGACGGAGTACATTGAGCAGTTAAGAATCAACGGTCTTTCCTGCGGTGAAATTACTATCGACACGATTCCGAGAGGAGCAACCGTCATCATCGACGGAGAAACAGGGTTCGCAACGATGGACGGAGAGAACAAGTTCAAGGACGTGTCCTTGATGGAATTTCCGTATCTCACCACAGGGCAGGAAAAGGAACATCATCTCATTTTCTCTGACAATAACACACTTGTCACATTACAGTATAAGCCTATGTGGTTATAGGAGGCGGTCAGATGGATTTGTACAATGATTCACACGAAAAGGTGTGTATTTTATCCGGAACAAAAGAAACGTGCATCACAAGCACTCTCAAGACCGGAGACAAGGAAATCACATTTGAGTTCCGAAAGACAAACAGGTATGCAGCGGACATCAAAGAGGAGGGATATATCAGAACCGACACGGACGAATTTGTTATCAAGCAGGTAGAACCGAGCGGGGAATGGTATAAATGCACCGGAACATTGAACGTCGAGGAACTGGAGGGCAAACAATATCCGCAGGGATTTGAGACTGTGGAAAAGACGGTTGATGAATGTCTGACAGAGGCAATCGACAGAACTGGATGGAAAGTCATCCGGTGCGATGTTTCCAAAAAGAGAACAATCCGGATAGAGCAGAACTGTTCTGCATGGGATGTCGCTCAACAGGCAATCACAACGTATAGATGCGAGATGGTGTTCGATTCTCTGAACAAGGGAATTTCGGTATATGAGAAATATGGAGAGGACAGGGGAGCATATTTCATTGAACGTCTGAACCTCAAGAGGTTGCAGGTACAGTCAAACTCATACGACTTTGCAACAAGGCTCATTCCGATAGGAAAAGATGGATTGATGCTGAATATCGACGGGAAAAGTTATGTCGAGAATCACCAGTATTCAAAGAAAGTGAAAACGATGACATGGAAAGATGAAAGATACACGGATGCGGAATCACTGAAAGAGGATGCAGAGGCGAAACTGGACGAACTTTCCAAACCATACAGGTCGTACACAGCAGAAATCATCAATCTTGTTGAGGCAGTGCAGGACGAGAAGAAAAAAGAACAGTACAAAGAGGTGTTCAGTATGGCACTGGGAGACACGGTGCTGCTGATCTCAAAGTCAACGGGAATCCGTGAGAGCCACAGGATTGTGAAATTCTATGAATACCCGTTGACGAAAGAAAAGAACAAGGTCGAACTGGCAAACACAAGACTGTCATTCGAGGAGGTTCAGAGAACCGAGCAAGAATTGTCATGAGGAGGTGAGAAAATTGGAAATCATTAGACACATCAAAGTAGATTTGTATGGAGACACACAGCATTTTGCAGTTGCAGCGAAACAGATGGACATGGGAACACGGTACGTCGGAGTGACGCTCATGAAGGACGGTGTCGTGTATGAGATACCGGACAATGTGGAGGTTATTATCAACATGACCAAGCCGGACAAGACACACGTTCACAACGATGGAGAAAAGTCCGGAAACGAGGCTCTCATTCCTCTCACAAGAGGTATGTTGCAGGTTCACGGAACAGCATTGTGTGAGGTGCAGTTGTATCAAAACGGTGCGTTGCTGACGAGTGCGACGTTTGAGATGGAGATTTTCCCGTCGCAGCGGGATGAATCGGAAATCGTTCACTCCGGAGAATACACAAGACTGGAGAACACCATTGCAGCAGCGAGAGAGGCTCTACAAATTGCACAGGACACACAGAACTCCATTGATGCAGCAGAGGCGGTCAGACAGGCACAGGAGCGGTTGAGAGAGGCTGCTGAAAAGGCAAGAGAAATCAAAGAGAGCCGGAGAGAAGATGACACCGCAAAGGCGATCGCAAAATGTGTCGAGGCGATGGAGGCAGCAATCGAGCAGACAGAGAAATGTCTGACAGCGACCGAGGAGGCGAACAAAATCATCATCAGTCAGTCCGGTCTCGATGCGATACTGGCAGAAGTCAAAGACTATTATGAACGCATCAGAGAACTTGAGACGGACATCAACATCAATGTGGATGGAGGAACACCAAAATCAACCGACCACCTGCTTGTCAAGGGAGGAACACCGTTCACGACCGATTATGACAAGTACATCGCAGGAACGTCACACACAATTTGAGAAAGAGGTGAAAAAGAATGGCAACAGCAACAATCACTCTGAAAAAGGGAACGACCGCAGAGTGGACAGAGAGCAAGAGAGTTCTCGACGATGGAGAACTGGGTCTCGAAACCACGAAAAGCGGTCACAGAATCATCCGAATCGGTAACGGTTCGACCGAGTTCATGAGCCTCCCTGTCGCATTTGACATCGAGGAGGTCAGAGAAATCAAGACCGGAATGGACGAGGATGCAGAGGAATACTACAACAACATGGTCAAAAAGGGAACGGAGTTGCTTGCAGAAATGAAAGCACTGGCAACGACCGTCGAACTGGAGGACGACGCAACACAAATCAAGTATCGAATGGGCATCTCAAACGGTACGTTGTATTTTGAGGAAATCACAAAGGAGGAAAGTGAATAATGGCAGCAGGTGACAGAATATTCATGGCGAAAGAATCCACGTCGCAGGAGATTCTTTCCAACACAAAGAAAATTATCGAGGACGCAAAAGCAAAACCGAAAAGATACGGAATGAGAATCAACCTCCTCGACAGCAATCCGGCAACCCGTGTCAAATATCTTTATGATGCGGTTGGAATGACACCCGCAGGAATGAATTTCGCAGGAGGCGGGTTCGATTATGGAGACTGGGGAGATATTTGGTTCGTAAAGAAAAACCGTCCGGTCATGGTAAGAACTGACGGAACGGTTGACTATGAACTGAATCATGAAAACCATGCTCTCAAGCTGAACGGAGGAGCATCGGACATCACAAAAACATCATACGGTGGAAATGCAATGTCCGAGATTCCTCTGATTTGGGTCAAGAGATGGACACAGAACAATTATCATTTTGTTGTGTTCTGCGAGGAGCAGTATGATGACACATACAAAGCATACGCACACACCGACGCAGACGGAAATGTCCTGCCGGTGACATATTTCCCGATGTACGAGGGTTCGGTTGTCGAAAACCGGATGCGTTCGCTCTCCGGTCTCACACCGACAGCGTCCATGACAGACGAGCAGGAGACGACCGCAGCAAAGCAGAACGGTGACAGATGGGATAAACAGTCCTTTTCTGAAATCAACCTCATGTATGAAATGTGTACGATGATTACATGCAGCACCAACTCACAGGGCAAGTTCGGAAACGGAAACAGTCAGTCCGACAATTTCTTGCAGACCGGAACGCTCAACGGGAAAGGACAGTTTTTCGGTTATACATCGACCACACAGGCGGTCAAAGTATTCTACTGTGAGAACTTCTTTGCTAACTACTGGAAACGTTTGAGAGGTCTGCTGCTTATCAATGGAGTGTATCATGTGAAAGCAGTTCCTCCGTACAACTCAACAGGCGAGGGGTACACAAACACAGGACTGACACCGTCCGGAACATCCGGAGGCTACTGTTCAAGAATGGAAATGGCATCCGACATCGGAAGAATCCCGACCGTTGCATCCGGAAGCGAGACCACATACGAATGTGATGGCTTATGGTTCAACAACACGATCGTTGCAGTTGCCCTGTTCGGTGGCGTCCGTGGCGACGGGTCGAGGTGCGGTTTGTCGTACTGGCATGTGAGCAACCCTGCGTCGAGCGTGCGCACGTCCGTCGTGGCGAGCCTTTCTTGTAAACCGCCTGTTGCTGCTGCGTAAGCAGCGAGGGGGAACGGGGGAGATACTCCCCCGCAATAAAAAGGGAGGTTCGGAGGGTTTACCCTCCGAGGTGTCCGGCATGACAAGGATTTTCCACGATGATGGAAACGGGAGGCACATCCGACACAAACAGAAAAAATTGTGATAGAATCTCCGACATGACAAAAAGATGACCTTGACATGACAGGGGAATCGGTGTGCGTCCTTGCCCTGTTCGGTGGCAACCGTAGCAACGGGTCGAAGTGCGGTTTGTCGTACTGGAATGTGAACAACCCTGCGTCGAACGTGAACACGAACATCGTGGCGAGCCAATCTTATCAAATTATGGAGCGTTTAACCAAAAGCACACCTTTTTCCTACACCGCAGGGTGTTGAAATACACCTAACCAGTGGAAATGATACCGATGCAGGCAGGGTCGAGTAAGAATATCAGAAAGACCTTGAGGTGATAAGAAAGATGGGAAAGAAATCCGTCAATAACCTGTACAAGCCTATGTTAGAGCATAGCAATGTTGAGCAAAAATTTCATAAGGCAGCAAAGGGCAAGACAGAGCGTCCGGACGTTGCGGTGATATTAGAGCCGACCAACATTCAGAGACATGTCAAGAACGTCGTCGAGCAACTTGAGAACACTGCACCGGAGGGGTACAACGTATCACATCCGGAAAAGGCATGGAAACCATCAAGACACGGGAAAGTCCGTATCAACGAGGGAACGAGCAGGAAAGTGAGGATGATTGAGAAACCTCGATACAATTATGAGCAGGTGATTCATCACATTGTCGTCTCTGCGTGTTATGACATTTTCATGAAAGGGATGTATGAGTTCTCGTGTGGGAGCGTACCAAACAGGGGTGCTCATTATGGGAAAAAGTACATCGAGAGGTGGATTCAGCGAGACAAAAAGAATTGTAAATATGTTCTCAAGATGGATATTCGACACTTTTTCGAGAGCGTTGACCATGATGTCTTGAAAGCGTGGCTCAAGAAGAAAATCAGAGACGAGAGAATGTTGTACATCCTCGAACTGATAATTGACGGGAGCGAGGTCGGGTTGCCTTTAGGGTTTTACACATCGCAGTGGTTGTCAAATTTCATGTTGCAACCTCTCGACCATTTCATCAAAGAGCAGTTGAAAGCGGTGCATTATATCCGGTATATGGACGATATGGTGGTGTTCGGAAAGAACAAAAAGGAACTCCACAGGATGCAGCAGGAGATTGAGAGATTCTTGAGGGAAAAGTTCAACTTGCAGATGAAAGGAAACTGGCAGGTGTTCCGGTTCGATTACACAGAGAAAAAGACCGGAAAGAGAAAAGGGAGACCACTCGATTTCATGGGATTCCAGTTCTACCACGACAAGACGATTCTGCGGGAAAGCATCATGTTGAGTTGCACACGGAAAGTCAACCGTGTCGCAAAGAAAGAGAAAATCACATGGTACGATGCAACCGCAATTCTGTCATACATGGGTTACTTGAGCAATACAGACACATACGACATGTACCTGCAAAGGGTCAAGCCTTATGTGAATGTTAAGAAATTAAAGAAAATAGTTAGCAAACATTCAAAGCGAAAGGAGCGAGAAAATCATGAAAGAATGGAGAGAAGTGTTCGGAACGGAGGCAGAACAGCCGGAGGAGTTCGACACAGCAGCATCACCGACAACGGTGTATCAGAGACGCAATATCAAGAAAGCGACGAAAGAGGATGCAGACGGAAAGAAAATCACCGGATGGCAGCGAGAGGAGCGTGAGATGTCACGGGAGGAATATGACAGATTGACACTCATGCAGGAGGTTGTTGCATCCAACACAACAGGAATCGTTGAATCCGTGACACAGTTTCAGAAAGATGCAGTCATTGACGAATACACACAACAGTTGATTGAGGAGGGGTTGATTTAATATGAAAATGCTTGTCGAAAGTCTGAAAAGAATGTACAAGAAAGGCACTCTCACCGAGGAACAGATCGCAGAGCGTGTCACAAAAGGAAGTATTTCAGCGGAGGAATATGAATACATCACGGGAGAAAAATATTCCGGTGGTGAGGTAAAATGACACCGCTTGAAATAATATCACGGTTGTGCGAGATAACGGAGGAGTTGTCCGGAATCGTGAAAAAGCAGCAAGAAATGATTGAACGCTCAAAAGTGGAGGAGGGGGTCAAAGAGGAACTCCGGAACATGGTCAATGAGGCAGACGGGAAACTGGATGTCCTTGAGTACCACATGAGACGATACTGCGACACCGACGACGTGGGAGCGTTCGGAAAGGAGCAGCCGAGTGACGATTGAACTCTCATTGTTGTTGAGCGGGATTTCCGTCGCATTTGCAATCTTTTTCGGGATTTCCAATAAAAAGCGGAATGACAAAAAGGATGCAGAGCAGGAGACGGAGGAACGTGCGACAGCGAACACACTCATGATGACAAAACTGGAGAACATTGCCGACGATGTCAAAGACATCAAACGTGACTACAAAGAGACACGGGCAGAGGTGCAGGATTTACATGACAGGGTTCTCATAGTTGAGCAGTCATTGAAATCGTATCACAAGAGACTGGACGGAATGAATTTGAACATTAAGACCGACCAATAACAGGAGGGCGGGAACAGGCAAGAATCAACCACATAAAGGAGGCAACAAGTGAACAAAAGCAGGATGACGAACGCAGAGCGTCGCATGTATTTCCGGCATAAAAGAAAATTGTACCGGATAGAACAGCGGGCAGCAAAGCGGAAAAACAAAGTCTCCGGTCAGTTCATGAATCGTGTTGTTATCTGTATGATTCTTGCAGCATTTATCTACACAGTCGTGGCGATTATGGTGTTTGTGAGAGTGGGTGCTGAACCATCAACATTGACAGAGAATGTATTTCGATTCCTGTCAGTTGAGGGCGGTGCGATGGCACTCATTAAGTCAGTAAAGACGGTTACAAAGAAAGATACAGGAAAACAGCACGAGAACGAACCGGATGAAATCAATGCAGACAATAATGAGGAGGTGCAGGGATGAAATTCATCGTTGAAAATTGGTTTGTTATCGTGGCAATAGCAGCAGTGGGAGGCTCTATCGGGTACGCAATTTATTCTTTTGTGAAAATGCCATCTGATAAGCAGTTGAACAAGGTCAGAGAGTGGCTCTTGTATGCGGTGACAAAGGCAGAAAAGGAACTGGGAGCAGGAACAGGAAAACTCAAACTCCGGTATGTGTACGACATGTTCGTGGCGAGGTTTGAGTGGCTTGCAAAGGTCATCACATTCGACATGTTCAGCATGATGGTGGACGAGGCTCTTGAGCAAATGAGAACGATGCTTGACAGCAATGAGGCGGTGCAGAAACTAATTGCGAACGAGGCAGGTGAGGGCAGTGAGTGAAATTGAGATTTTCATGTCACAGCACTGGAGCACGATGGTGACGGTGTACATCATCGGGGCAGCAGTTACATTCGTTTTGACGTTTGTTATTTTTTGGATGCTTGAAAGACAGTCCGGAAAAGAGGAGCGGGAAAAAGAGTTGTTTCCGGAATACTACGAGGAACAGGAAACGAAACAGGACAGAATCATGGTCAAACTGACATTTTTCATTTTGTCGGTATTGGTGGCGGTGATATGGATAGGAGTTCCGTTCATACTGGCTTTTATATTCATTATGTCAGTGATAGATGATTCCGGAGATAAGAAACAAAAGGAGGAAAAATGATTTCAAATTGCGGACACGACGAGAGAGGAAAATATTCCGGAGGAAAAGCCGGAGATCAGACGGGAACAGAGTGGCAGGTTATAAACTGGTATAACAGACCGTGGAAATGCGTTCTCCGTCATCCGGATGCAGCAACGAGAAAACTCATTGCACAGATGGCAAAGGCAGCAGCAGTCAACAACATGGTCGGATATTGTCAGTCACACAGGGGAACGTTTTGGACGAACCTTGCGGATTCAAATTTCGACCCTGCTCAAATCACAGTTCCGTGTGAGGCTGACTGTTCGTCCGGTGTTGCTGCAATCGTAAAAGGTGCAGGATATAGACTGAAAAACGAGAAACTGAAAAGCGTGAGCACTGCATGTTATACCGGAAACCTGCGGGCAGCACTCAAAGCAGCAGGATTCGAGGCGCTGACAGATAAAAAATATCTGACATCAGATGCGTATTTGCTTGAGGGCGACATTCTGTTGAACGATGGTGCTCATGTGGCGACGAACCTCACCAATGGAGCAAAGGCATCCGGAGGAGGTACATCGCAGACAGTTCCAATCAATAGCAACGTGAAACTGGAGACTGCAAAAGGGTTCAACAAGAGCCTTGCAGGAACGTATAAGGTAACGGGAGCGGGAGCGTTGAATCTACGGTCGGGAGCAGGAACAGGAAAAGACAAGAAAGTCTTGACGACAATGCAGAGCGGAGAGACATGTCAGTGTTATGGATATTACACGGATGTGTCCGGAGTGAAGTGGTTATATGTAGCATATAAAAACGTGGTGGGATTTGCGTCGAGCAAATATCTCAAAAAGTAGCAGAGGAGGGCGAAAACATGTTATACTATTTAGGTAAAGGAACAGAGTTCAAAAAAGAGGACTGCAAGGAATACAAGACAATCGAGGGAGCGTTGAAAGCAGCAGCAAAAAACGAGGAACTGGTTGTGTGGGATGAAAACGGAAACGTCATCGGCTCACTCACGGACAATGTTCCGGAGGGAGCACTGGAGACAAATCCCGACGGTAGCGTAAACACCTACGATGCAGACGGGAACAAGGTCGGCACAATGACCGCAGAGGAACTCAAAGCAGCAACAACCCTCACCGATGACAAGGATGCAGAGGGGCAGCAGGGCGACGCAGGAGCGTCCACAGACGACGAAAACGGAGGTACTGGAGGAAATACACCAGTAGAACCGGAAAACGGGCAGAATGGGGCAAATAGCGAGCAGGAGAACGGACAGCAGACCTCCGGTGATGGAGACGATGCAGCAGGACAGGAGGCATCCGGTGACGATATAACAGGAACAGAGGAGCGTGTGTCCGATTCTGACACAATCTATCCGGAAAAGACCACAAGAGCGATCGTTGACTGCGACGGTGCTCTGAATCTCCGTCGTTCTGCATCATGGGGCAATGAAAGCATCTGCGGACGTGCAGTGAGAGGTCAGTCGTATTATATCAAGGCAATTCACACCGTAGAGGGAAAGAAAATGCTTGAGACTATCGACGGAATTTTCCTGTCCGGTCAGTCGGAGCATGTAAGAATTGAAACAATAGAGTAAAAAAGAGGGCGGTATCTGTTTGACAGATACCGCCCTTGATTATATTATACAAATGAGATTTATGAATGTATTTGTAACTTTGCAATAAGAGCATCCTTGAGGACTTTTGAATAATTGATACCAAGATTTTCACATGCAGTATTAAGCCATGCAGGAATACTCAAGGTTTTCTTGACTGCCTTATCATCGTATGCACGAGCGTACTCGTCGAGGTTCACACATACCATGTTGACAATAGCGTTTTCGTCGTCTTTTTTGACCGTGTCCAGTGCAGACGGAGCAGGAAGAACATCACCGTCACGCAACGAAGTGAAAAGATATTGACCACAAGCCTCTTGAGCCATAGCGAAAGCATCCGCAAGGTTATCCCCATAAGTGGCGAGGTCATTAAGGTCGGGGAAAATGACAGAATATCGACCGTCATCCTCCGGATAAAAAACAGCGGGATAAATATAATTCATACAAATCTCCTTTCTTTTAAGGTGGCAGGTCTCACTTGAGACCCGCCTGTTTGAGTATGGAGTTGACAACCCTTTGAGGAATGTCGCCTCGATGATTCGGGATTGTTACCTTTCCCGATTTGGTTGGATGCTTGTATTGATGATGTGAACCTCTCACATCTACGAGCGACCATCCGTCATCAAGGAGTTGTTTTTCAATTTCTCGAAATCTCATTTGTATTGTTTCCTCCTTACAAGTATATAATACTACGTATTATACGTAATGTCAATAGAAAATACGTAAAATACGTAAATAATTTTCAAGGTTAAAATAAACGGGGTAATATGAGAATAGGTGAAAACGGGTCAGTAACACACGGGTAACTGACAAATGCTTTGAAAATGCCTATTTTTCAAGGGTCGGAATTATGCAAGCGTTAATTTCGGTTCAGCAAGAGATAATCGAAGAAAATATGAAGATACAGATAAACCTCAGAGACATCACGTTTCTGGGGTTTATCTTTTGCCCCTTGAAACGTGCTGAACCGGCAGAAAACAGGGTGGAAATTCGTCAATTCAATATTTTCAAACCGAAAAACCCGGAATTTAAGTCCAGGAAGTTCATAGAAAAAATGAAATACTATTATACGGATATTATCTATAAGCTGGTAAAAGGTACGAGCCAGAGAATTTAGGAGGGCTGGAAACCGGATCAGTTCCGAAGAATTCTGCAGAAAGCGATCGGAAAACTGAGAGGATTCATTCAGTTTGTGAAAGAGATCCGGAACGGAGAATTTGAAGCAAGAGGAAACCCGCTGATCCGCCCAGATCTGAGATTTGATGTGACACTGGCACCACTGCCGGAGACGGCAAAAGGAGAAAGACCATCTTCAGCTCTGCAGGAAGCGAAAGTGATGAGACTGGATCATATTTTGCAGAAGAAGAAAGCGCAGCAGACTCTAAGCGAGATTCCTAAAATGCAGGAATATGAAAATGCACTGGAAGTGAAAAAAGCCTATAAAGCTGCAGTTACTGAACTGAAAGATGTGCGGAAACTTCAGAGTGAATGGGAACAGAAAGGAATCCCGGAAAAGAAGTACTGGGTGATCAAAGCCAACGTTCCAGAGAAGACAAGGCAGAAAAGCATCCATGAACGTCTGGAGGAGGTATGTATATTCAGATTATAATATTTCGTAATAACGAAATATTTTGCCATAAAGAAAGGATTGATCAGAAAATGTTTGACGGCCAGTGTGTATATGGAGATTGGATTGCAGGCAGGGATATTGCTGATGCAGGATGTGGTCAGGAATGTTTGCATGGGGAATATGCCAGATATTGAAAAAGAGCATATATAAGGAATTTCAGGGATGCTTTAAACTAAGAGAAGAACTAACATTTTAAAGCAGTTTTCACTTTAATGTTATAGATAGTGATAGTATAATAAGTCTATAGATCCATAGTTGTTGAACGTAAAATGGGAATTGACTGAATAGAGAAGAAAAGGGATATGGAACTGGAACTTATTAGATTAGAGGAATTACATATCAGCGAATTGACAAAAATAATGGAGCGCGCTTTTGATGAAGATACAAGAATACATCTTTGTGACGATAAAGATGGATCTGACGGGTATGATGTGGTAGTTTTTTGAGAAAGTGGGGACTAAATCGAAATGCTTCCTCATATGGCATTTTTTTGGAAGGAAAGTTAATTGGAGGTGTGATTTTTTGGATTGATTGAAAAAATGTATCCTGATACAAAGATTTGGAATACAGAGACACCTATTTTTTCGAGCAGAAATCATAATTTCTATGTCAATAAGTGTGGTTTTCATATTGTCAAAATTGATAATCCTAAAAACAGGCGAGAGGGTCAATATATCTTGCAGAAAGTGAAACCTGACGGAAAAAGGCATAGAACAGGCCAGACAATTTGCTGAAATCGTACCAGATGATATTGACATGATTATAACATCCCCGTTAAAAATGGCCGTTGAAACAGGTAAAATTGTTGCTGCGAAAATGAATGTTCCTTTGTATAGAGAAGTGCTGCTAATTGAGCAGAATTATGGAATATATGAAGGTGTTGACAGAAAGGAATCGCAATTTCTAAATAACAAAAGAAATTTCGCATACAGATATCCCGGCGGGGAGTCTATGATGCAGGTAGCATATCGGATTTATGGGTTTATTGATAAGATCAAAGAAGAGTATTCGGAAAAGAAGATACTTCTGATCAGTCACGGTGGTGTATGCCGCATTATCAGGACATATTTTACGGACATGACCAATGAGGAATTCTTTCATTACACATTGGAAAATGCAAAATGTGAGGAATATGAGTTGTAGGATTTTTCTAATACTCATTTTGAAGGGGGAAGAGTGATTTGTTAGAAGTGAAACTTTATGACACAGTAGACGATGCATTATTGAAGTTTGCGGTAATTATTTCAAAGAGCAACGGGAAATGGGTATTCTGCAAGCATAAGGAGCGGGATACTTTTGAAGTGCATGGAGGACATCGTGAATTTGGTGAAGATATCATAGAGACTGCAAAGCGTGAACTTCAGTAAGAAACCGGCGCAGTCCGGTATGATATTAAGCCGGTTTTCGTTTATTCAGTCACGGGAAAGAACCGTGTAAATGAAAGCGGAGAAGAAACATTTGGGTTATTATGTTATGCGGAAATCATGGGATTTTCAGATCAGCTGAACAGTGAAATGGAAAAGGTAGTGCTTATGAATCAGCTGCCTGAAAACTGGACATATCCATTAATACAGCCCAGATTGAGTGAAAAGTATCTTCAAATGGAAAAGCAATCTTACAGTTAATTATGGAGGCAGGATATGGTTATACCACAAAATGGAAACTGCTGCTTTAAAAGGATAGATGGAAGAAATGGAAAAGTAAAGATCTTTTAATATACATGGATTTCAGGAGAAAGAACAATATGGACTTAACATACAAAAAAGCAACTCTGGGAGATATTGATCTGTTAACAGAAACAAGGATAATAATATTGAAAGCAGCCAATCAATTATCTGATGAGGTTGATATGAGCGAAGTGAAAAAGGAGTCTTATCATTATTATCAAAAGGCTCTGCATGATGGCCGCCATGTTGCCTATTTGGTCTTTGATGGAAAACGGTTTGTTGGAGCCGGTGGTGTCAGTTATTTTCAAGTAATGCCGACTTATCATAATCCGAGCGGGAAAAAAGCATATATAATGAATATGTATACAGACCCTGAATATAGAAGACGAGGAATTGCGTTTAAAACATTGGATATTCTGGTCAAAGATATTAAGAATAAGGGGATTACTACTATTTCATTAGAAGCTACCGAAATGGGACGCCCACTATATGAAAAATACGGGTTTGTAGCAATGAATAATGAAATGGAATTATTGGTGGAATAAATTGCAAATATCCGGATTGAAAGGAAAAGAGATATTATGATACGTGAACTCAAAGAATGCGAGTATTCTATTTTGTCTGATTTTCTGTATGAAACGCGGATATGAAAAAGTTTCTCTGTCTGTGCAGAAAGCGAACTATGCCGTAAAGCTGTATGAGAAGACAGGCTTTAAAATTGTGGATGAAAACGAAGAAGAATACATTATGGTACGTGATTGGTGAGAGAAAAATGAAGATAAGAGAGATTACAGAAAACAAAAAGCAATATATTTCCCTTTTGCTGCTGGCGGATGAACAGGAAAGTATGATCGACCTTTATCTTGATCGGGGTACTATGTATATCCTGGAAGATGACGGGATAAAGTGTGAATGTGTGGTTACGGATGAAGGTTGCGGAATTCTTGAGATTAAAAATATTGCCACGGACCCTGGCTGTCAGAGAAGAGGATATGGGAAGGCTATGCTTGAGTTTGTTACAGAAAAGTACAAAGGCCGATATGACATTCTGCAGGTTGGGACGGGTGACAGTCCACTGACAATTCCTTTTTATGAAAATTGTGGTTTTGTCTATTCCCACAGGATTAAAGATTTCTTTACGCAACATTATGACCATCCGATTTATGAAAATGGTGTCCGGTTAACGGATATGATATATCTGAGAAAACGATTATAAAGTAATATTGCTGTAATTTGAATAATTTGCATGATGACGGTATCGTGTTTAGCTAAATTCCTTGTAAATAAATAGATAATTGCGTACGGATAAATGCTGATTGGAGGAGGTGTCATATAAATGGACAGTAAAAAGGTGAAAGAACTATTGTTTTCATTAGGTGCAGACTTGTGTGGAATTGCAGATTTAAGTTATTTTTCTAATGCACCAAAAGGATATCACCCGTTAGATGTTATGCCGACATGTAAATCGGTAATTTCATTTGGTTGCAGATTTCCTGTCGGAACACTTATATGCAAATCGCCGATTCCTTATACAAGAGTACGAAATTCTATTGTACCTAAAGTAGATGCCATAGCACTTGATTTTTGTATTGAAATGGAAAAATCAGAAATTGTGTGTGTTCCGATACCGGCGAATGAAAGTCAATGGGACAAGAATACCGGCAGATACCGTTCAATCATATCATTAAAACATGCGGCGCAGGCGGCCGGCCTGGGAACAATAGGACGGCATTCGCTTCTGATCACGCCGGAATTTGGCAGCATGATCTGGCTGGGGGCTGTTTTATGTGATGCAGGGCTTGAACCGGATAAAACATTAGAACATGTTTGTGATAACTGTAACCGGTGTGTTGATATTTGTCCGGTAAATGCACTGCAGATGCCGGAATTAGACCAGCAGAAATGTTGGAACCATGCTTTTGGAGATGATGAAGAAATTCAGTCATGGAGAATCATTTGTCACAAGTGCAGGGACATATGCCCATATAATTTGGGAACAAAGAACTCTTTTTAAAAAAGATAAACTGTTAATTATCGTATTGAATAAATTTGAATGGGGGAGTTGCTATGAAACGTGAGTTAGGAATTGCCCGATGTGGACTTGCCTGTTGTTTGTGTTCAAGGATAATCAATTGTATATTGCAATGAATGGAAAGGGGGCTATCGCACTCATTACTTAGAGCGACTGGTCCTCATTTTTTGCAAAACTGTAAACTGATATTATGGAAAAGTTGACAATAAAAAGGTTATTGTTTATAGTAACTAAGAAGATTATAAAGGAGGAAATATAATATGACTTTAGTAGAAGAATTAAAAGAGAAGGTTATGAGTAATGGAAATCTGTCAAGAGAAGAAGCCTGTGCTCTTTTCCGGGAACCATTAGAAGAACTTAGCCGTGCTGCGGACGAGATCAGGAGGCATTTCTGCAAAGACGGGTTTGATATCTGTACGATTGTCAATGGAAAAAGCGGCAGGTGTTCTGAGAACTGCAAGTTTTGCGCGCAATCCTCCTTTTATCATACAGAGGCAGTAGAATATCCCCTTATGGATGTCAAAGAGATTCTGGATAAGGCTATCGATAATGCCAGACGCGGGGTACTGCGCTATTCTATCGTGACATCAGGAAGGCGCCTTGGCGATAATGAAATTGATCAGATGTGCAGGACTATCCGTAAAATTAAGGAAACAGTGGATATCGAGATCTGCGTTTCTTTTGGGCTTCTTGACAAGGAACAGTTTATAAGACTGCGGGATGCAGGCGTATCCCGGGTACATAACAATCTGGAGACATCCAGGAGGTATTTCCCGCGTGTTTGCACGACCCACACCTTTGATGATAAAGTGGCAGCCATCCGCGCCGCCCAGGATGCGGGGCTGAATGTGTGCAGCGGTGGCATTATGGGACTTGGCGAGACGGAAGAAGACCGAATTGATATGGCGTTTACCCTGAAAGAGTTGGGAATTAAAAGCGTGCCAATCAACATGCTGAACCCGATTCCGGGAACGCCATATGAAAACGTCCCAAGGCTTAGGGAAGAAGAAATGAAAAGAATCGTCGCCATATACCGCTTTATCCTTCCGTCGGCTTCCATAAGGCTGGCAGGAGGAAGAGGGCTGCTTGCAGACAAAGGCGAAGGATGCTTTCGGTCAGGAGCCAATGCAGTCATATCGGGGGATATGCTGACCACCTCAGGGTATACCATTGAGTCGGATCTGGAGATGATTGGAAGATTAGGGTACAGGACGGCTCTCTGTAACGGGTAAGGCCTTTTTCCATTTTTCCATAGGCTTATAGCACAATCTGTGATAAAATAGAAAGTATATAATTGCTGCACAAGAATGTGACGGATTGCGGCAAGGAAGAAAGGATGATGAGGATGGGGGAATTTGTAATCAGTTGCTGTTCAACAGCAGACCTTACAGAAGAGCATTTTAATACGCGTAAAATATCATACATCTGTTTCCATTATGAACTGGATGGGAAAGAATATGCCGATGATCTGGGAAAATCACTTCCTTTTGACAAGTTTTATCAGGCGATGATGAATGGCGCCCAGACTAAGACTTCACAAGTGAACGCTGAAGAGTTTACGGAATATTTTGAAGGATTCCTCAAAGAGGGAAAAGATATCCTGCATGTATGCCTGTCATCAGGAATCTCAGGCGTGATCAATTCCGCCGTGATTGCAAAGGGAGACCTAAAGGAGCAGTATCCGGACAGGAAGATCTATATAGTAGATTCCTTGGGAGCGTCTGCGGGATATGGACTTTTGATGGATCAACTGGCAGACCTGCGTGATGAGGGGAAAAGTATTGAAGAAGTCTATCAATGGGCTATGGATAACAGACGAAAGTTACATCACTGGTTTTTCTCTACAGACTTGACCTTCTACATCAGAGGGGGGCGGATCTCCAAGACAGCAGGCTTTATCGGAGGAGCGTTGAATATCTGTCCGCTGCTTGATATGGACAAGGAAGGACATCTGGTTCCAAGATTTAAGATACGTACGAAGCGGAAGGTAATCAAGGCTATAGTAGACAAGATGGAAGAATATGCACAGGGCGGCCTTGAATATTCGGGCAAATGCTATATCTCCCACTCCTATTGCTATGAAGATGCCAAGGAAGTGGCCCGGCTTATTGAAGAGCGGTTTCCAAAACTGAATGGAAAAGTTGAGATTAATAATGTAGGCACGACCATAGGAAGTCATACGGGCCCAGGAACCGTTGCGCTGTTTTTCTGGGGGAGCGACAGAAACTAGGAGGGTCAGGCTTGATTCTCCTGAAAGGGATTCCTTACCACTTACCGCTGGATTCCATACCACTTGCTGAAATATTGTTTACTTTCCATCCCATTTATGGTTAGATAACACCAGGGAGAGGGAAAGATGAAGATACGCATAGAAATCGAAGACAACTTAACAGAGGAAGAGATTATTATACGCAGCGGCAGCCTGAATGCTAAGGTTCAGATGATACAGAAGGCTATTGCCGAGGCGGTGGACAAAGAGCAGAAGATGTCATTCTTTAAAGGGGACACGGAATATTATCTGCAGCTTGCCGAGATTCTGTTTTTTGAGACAGAAGATGGAGAGGTATATGCTCATACGAGGAAAGAGACCTACCAGGCTAAGTACCGCCTGTATGAACTGGAAGAGGCTCTTCCCAGATATTTTATGAGAGTGTCCAAATCGACGATATTGAATACGAAGAGAATCTATGCGATCACAAGAACGCTGCCCTCATCCTGCACGGTAGAATTCCAGGGTACGCACAAGCAAGCGTATGTATCCAGGTATTACTATAAGCCGCTTAGGGATAGATTGGAAGAAAAGAGGTAAGGATATGAAGAAGGAACGGATATTTTGGGGATTATTTTTTATAGTCGCGGCAATTTTTCTGCTTGTAAGCCGGCTGGGGGTTCTGGGGGACATTGGCGTATGGAGTTTGCTGCTTACGGTATTCTTCGTGGCATGCCTGGTAAAAAGCATTGCCCATAGGAGCGTCAGCGGCGTGCTGTTCGCGGTGGCATTCTTATGCATTATCTATGCAAAGCCTCTGGGGATTGAGGCGATTACGCCGTGGCCGGTGCTTGGGGCGGCTGCCTTAGGAAGTATAGGAATCAGTTTCTTATACCATCCCAGAAGGGATTACAGGAACTATGGATGCTGGGGCCGCGGCAATCACTATTCAACGGAGACAGAAGAGACTGTGGATGGAAGCCAGATGGAGTTTAGTACTTCATTCGCAGGCAGTATCAAATATGTTAATTCCGATGATTTCCAGAGTGCGGATTTAAAATGTTCGTTTGGCTCGCTGAAGGTGTATTTTGACAATGCTATGATTCAGAATGGCGCGGCGAGGATATTCCTGGATGTTTCATTTGGCGGGGTCGAATTGTTTGTTCCCAAGGAATGGAACGTGGTGAATAATGTAAGCGCATCTTTTGGATCTGTGGACGAGAAGAATTCTAGCAGGAGTTCAGGGGTACCTGTAGTGACGCTGACGGGAAAGGTAAGCTTTGGAGGCATAGAAATAGTATATATTTAAGGAGCAATCAATAGCAGCTATACTTTTGAAATTCAGAGGACTCGGTTGCAAGAGGCAAGGAAAAAGGATTTCCTTGCTTCTTTTTTGGATGAAATAAGATTCCGATATACATTGCTATAAAATGTTCTTGACATTCTAAACTGTACATGATAAAGTTACAGTAATAAATGTAACATTCAAATATACAGTTCGAAAAGAGGTATGGAAATGAAAAAGTATCAGGATATTATCATTGGTTTTGGCAAAGGCGGAAAGACGCTTGCAGCAGCACTAAAAAAGGCGGGACGGGAAGTCGCGCTGATTGAAAAATCCGATCAGATGTATGGAGGAACCTGTATTAATGTAGCCTGCATCCCGTCGAAGTTTCTGGAGCATGAAGCACGCAGGTCAAGCATAGTAGGCGGAAGTTTTGAAGATAAGGCACGGCGCTATAAAAAGGTGATCCAGGAGAAGAGAGAACTGGTAGGAAAGTTGAGAGATAAGAATTATAAGAAGCTGGCAGAAGCAGCAGGAGTCGATGTCATAACAGGCACAGCATTTTTTACAGATCCAAATCATATTATGGTTGCCTATCAGGATGGAAGGACGGAGGGATTGGAAGGAGATAACTTCTACATAAATACAGGCGCCAGGCCATTTATCCCTCCGATCAAGGGGATTCATGAAAGCATCCATGTCTACATAAGCGAGACTCTTATGGAAGAAGAACGTCTTCCCAAGAACTTAGTGATTATTGGCGGAGGATATATAGGTGTTGAGTTTGCCTCCTACTACAGCAATTTTGGCTCCCAGGTGACTGTGATTCAGAATGGAAAAGATTTTATCCCAAGGGAGGATCAGGAAGTGGCCCAGGCCGTTCTGGATCTTCTGAAGAAAAAAGGCGTACGGATTATGGAAAGCACGGAGGTAGAGTCTGTCAGAGATATGGATGATGTGGCACTTGTAAGCGTAAGCCAGGATGGCAGGCAGGAAATACTGCGGGCAGACACAGTGCTCGTTGCCACCGGGCGTCGGCCGAATGTAGAAGGATTGAATCTTGATAAAGCAGGTGTGGATCTGACGGAGAGGGGAGCAGTCAAGACGGATGAAGGTCTGAGGACTACAGCTTCGCATATCTGGGCAATGGGGGATGTAGCCGGGGGCCTGCAGTTTACCTATATCTCTCTGGATGACTCTAGGATTGTGAAATCCCAGGTACTGGGAGCGGGAGAACGCACGACCCTAAATAGAGGAGAAGTTCCCTACAGCATCTTTGTAGATCCGCCGTTTTCCCGGGTAGGACTTACAGAAAAGCAGGCGCTGGAAGCAGGATATACGATAAAGAAATCGGTACTTCCCGCACAGGCAATTCCCAAGGCTCTGGTGATTGGACGCCTTGAGGGCCTCCTGAAAGCGATTATTGACGAGGAGTCAGGAAAGATTCTTGGCGCGCATTTATTCTGTGCAGAATCTCAGGAGATGATCAATATCATTAAGATGGCTATGGATGCGGATCTTCCCTATACAGTGCTGCGGGATTGCATCTTTACTCATCCGACGATGAGTGAGGCGTTAAATGATTTGTTCGCGTTATAATGTGAAAATACTTCATTTAAAGAAGTGTTAGAAATTTTCAGGAATCTTCCCGATGGAAGGTTCCTGTTTTGCTTTCCGCGAGAGTTTTGCGGTTCGGTCCGTAATCTGGCATGTATGTAAATAACTGCTTTCTTCATGTTAACTTAATTCAATAATAATTTAATGATAATCATTAAATTATTATTGAATTAAATTAGAATATATGGTATACTTCAGATTGGTTAAAAAGAAGAGGAAGGAGAGGATCACATGTCAGAGGAAGAGATTCAGATGGATTGCGAAAAGACAGAAAAAAAGGAATTTTCAAGAGGATTTCGAATATTGCTGTACTTTGCTATAGCAAATACGGGATTTGCAGGACTTAGTGCAATATATTATATACCTTGGGCGCTGAGAAATCATGGATGGGAGATGGATGGGATGACATATTTTTGCTGGAACTGCATGTTCTATGTGATTATGCTGTTCTGCTTTATTATTTTAGTGAAAATTGCCGTTTCCAAGAGACCATTTTCTGGCGCGCTGGTAACGCTTTTTTACGGAGTAGGCCTGCTGTTTATTACTGGATCCGCGATATTTCCTAGTTTGCCGGGGTATACGCAGCCGCATATGCTCTCGGGGGTTGAAGGAGGATTTTATATCGATATGATTCCGTTTATGGCGGGCCTGGTATTAGTCCTCTTCGGAAGAATTCTGCGGTATGGATTCGAGTATCAAAAAGAGATGGATTCTATTCTGTAGAAAGTGGGGGCTGTGACATGGCAATTATACTAAGGCTTGACCGGGTGATGGCGGACCGCAAGATGTCACTGAATGAATTATCAAAGGAAGTGGGAATATCCAATGTAAATCTTTCAAATCTAAAGACAGGAAAGGTAAAAGCAATTCGGTTTTCTACTTTGGAGTCTATCTGCGATGTGCTGGACTGCCAGCCGGGAGACATATTGGAGTATCGACGGGAAACTTAAAAATTAGGTGTAAGAATGTGCTTTGGCACATTCTTTTTTTAATAATATATTAAACTAATAATAAAAATTGGTTGAACGATGCATTAATAAAATTAAGATTTATATTAAAATAATTAATTATATGATTGACATTTTTAAGGATATGGATTATATTAGTCTTATTAGAAGGGAAGTGGATGTATGAGAAAAGTAATCAGCCAGTGTCCTGTGTGTGGAGGAGAACTGAAAGTAACCCGTTTAAAATGCGAGGAATGCGAAACGGTGATTGAGAATGACTTTGTGCTGAGCAAGTTCGACTACTTGTCTGGAGAGGAACTTTATTTTACAGAGACATTTATCCGGTGCAGGGGCAATATCAAGGAAGTTGAGAAAGAACTAAAGATATCTTACCCTACTGTTCGGGCGAAACTGGATGCCATAATCAAGAAACTGGGATATGAAGATGAGACAAGGCAGGACGAAGAGATGATGAAGCGCGAGGCTGTGCTTAAGGCGCTTGAACAAGGGGAGATTACGGTGGAAGAAGCAATCAGGCAATTGAAATAAGAAATGAAAATAATCAATGAAATAGGAGAAGAATTATGGATGAGAGACTCAGAATATTAAAAATGGTGGAAGATGGGACAATTACGGCAGAGCAGGCAGCCGAGCTTATGAAGGCAATGGGCGTGGAAGAAGAAAGCCAGGTTCCAGCGAAATCCAAAGCCGGCTATGATAAGAAGATGTTCCGAATCATCGTAGACAGTGTGGATGGCGATAAAGTAAATGTCCAGTTTCCGGTGGGCGCTATCAAGAAGATCCTTAAAGTGACAGGCAAGCTTCCCATTGCGGATAAAGATCTGCAGGGAGTGGATCTGGAGCAGATGATGGATGCCATCTCGGAATGCCTGGATGAAGAGATCGAAGGCGATTTTGTCAATGTCGATGCAGCGGACGGTACTACTGTAAGAGTATATGTAGGGATATAAAGGAGCTGTCTATGAGAGTAATCGTAAGATCCAAAGATGCGAATTTCAGAATGCCTGTGCCAATCGGGCTTGCTTCTGTTGTTGTAAAGTTGATTCCCAAGGCTGTATTTGATAAGATGGGCGAAGATGTGCCTAAGCCATATGACAGCCTTGTCTCAAAGGATATCATTTGCATGATCTTTGAAGAATGCATGGATGTGCTGAAAGAGAACAAAGGCTTGGAAATCATACATGTAGAAGCAGTAGATGGAACATTCGTTTCTATAACTCTATAAAAGCGTCGGATAAAAAATCAGAATTCCTTAATAAAATTCCATTCTTTATTTTAAGAATCCTTGGCTATAATTTTCTTAGATAAAGGAGGGTTGAGGATGCTGAATGTATTTACGCTTTATAGTCTGGCAAGCATGCTCCTTCCCTGCATGGTCTATCAGTTAATCTTGGTAGTCAAGGCGCGCAGGAACGGGCAGAGGTGCCAGGCTGTACATGTCATCTGGATATATATTTTCCTGATATATATATGGATGGTATTCCAGGTGACGGGGATCGGGCTTCTGGGGGATATATTAAGAACGGACACTGATCTCATTCTTGGGGGAGTGAATTTTGTTCCTTTTGATTCCATTGGGATTGGCTATATCTTAAACGTTGTTATGTGCATGCCTTTGGGATTTTTGCTTCCATTAATCTGGGAAGATTGTAGGAAATTGGGGAAAACGGTGATGATAGGAGCCGGATTCTCATTGCTGATTGAGATTACCCAGCTCTTTAATTATCGCGCTACAGATATTGACGATCTGACAGCCAACACGCTTGGAGTTTTATTGGGATATTTCATATGGAAGATATTTGTGCGGCTGTTCGGTATCCGACTGAAAGCAAGAGCCATAGGAAAGCAAGAGGCAATCATCTATATATTGCTGTCGGTGGCAGGCACTTTTTTACTGTATGATCCTTATTTGTTATTTTAGATACTAATATTTGTCTAAAGAAACTATCTTCTGACATTTAATGGCAGAAGATAGTTTCTTTTTTGCTTTATAGGAAAGTTCTCCTTTCGGAGAACTTGGGGACTAAAATAGCCCGCTCAAAAGCGGGCATAGTGAATCAGACGGTTTGGATTAAAAGATGTAAAAGCCCTCTTCACCAAAATCGTCATCATCAAGGTTATCAAATTCATGTAAGAAATAATCCATATCCAGAAGTTCGTCGTCACTCATGTCATGGACTTCTTTAGAAGTCATACCTTCTGGTGGATTTTTAATGTACTGTTCCCTTAGTTCCTTTGCGAGTTCTGCTTCTGTTATACGTTTCATAGTGTGGCCTCCGTTCTTAAGATATATTGAGTTTATCATGAGAAAAGAGGTTTTGGAAGATATGAAAACGAGGCAGGCGAACGACATCTATGTTTTTGCATAGCCTTTTCGTATAATTCATGCAAAGGAACAGGATTATGATTAAAATATAGTTCTAAAAATAGCATGGTTTTTCCACAGTTCGGACATTTTAAAGGATCGTAACCAAAAGAATGTAAGATTGAATCACGCCACCTATTGAGTGAAAGAAAAAAGTTATGTTTTTCTCTGGAAATGGCTTTTCGTAAAAAATTGTCAGAATTACGGTGACGAGCGTAAATACCATAATAGCGAATCATTTTAAAATGTTTTTCAGGGATGTGTTGTGTTAAGCGGTCAATGAATTCCAAAACAGGAACAGTTTCTGTAATAAGTTTATTGTCTTCATGACGGTTGTAATGGAAGGTGACAAAATCACCATCGTAAGAATCAATGCGAGAAGTAGCAATAACAGGTCTGCCAAGATAACGACCGATATATTTGATAACCTGAGAAGGATTACACTTGTTAGGCATGGCGCGAACATAAAAACCATTTTTATCTTTTGCATAGATAGCAGATTTTACTTTTTTGAAAGCTGGACCTATTTTTTGATGGAGTTCATTTAAAAGAGCAGTTTGGAACGCATCACGTAAAAAATGATAGTTAAAATGTTTGAAGTGTCGCCAGGAAAGAGTATTACCAACACCACCTTCAGAAACAAGGCAGTGAATGTGAGGATTCCATTTTAAATCTCTGCCAAAGGTATGAAGGACGCAAATAAATCCAGGAGTAAATAATTCAGATTTATTTTCTTTATGGAACATACGAGAAATCACGCTGTTGACTGCCGAAAAAAGGCAGTTAAGAAGAGAACGGTCTTTAAGAAAAAAAGGCCGCAAAGAATCATCAATGGTAAAAACACAATGCCGATGTTGTACATCAATAATCTTAAAAGACATAGCAGTAGTTCTGTCAATGGAATACATGTTACCACAAGTTGGACAGAAGCGAGAATGACAACGAAAAGCAGTAAATTTGAAATTACCACAATTGGGACAAATATACATGGCGCCACCATAAGATGGATCGCCACAATGAATCATTTTTTCTACATTCTCAACAATAGCATCACGAGGATGTTGAAGATAAATCATTTCTTCATAATGTTCGATAAAAATTTTTTGTAAGATATTCATAAGACCATTATGAAGCAAAATGAAGCAAAAAGAAACCCCTATCCCTCATGATTGAGGGGCAGGGGAGTTGAAGTGTCGAAGACACTATTTTTACTTCTTAATTAAATGTTTCTTTCACTCTGCATGGTATTCATCTTCCCAAAGACCTGGGGGCTTGATGGAGTATGGACAGCGCCGGCGTTACCCAGTGTTGTCTGGCACTGGCAGGACTCATCCTGCTAAAAATGCTGGACAAACGAATGCTTGGGAAGGTAAAATGAGCACGTAACAAAGTTGAAAAGTGTTACGTGTAAAATTGAAAAATGTTACGTGTCAAACCTACACAACTGGTGCGTAAAATTGATCGGGAGGAGGATATCGCATGGGAGAGCAGTTAACGCGAAGTGACGTCAAGAAGATAAAGGAAGAGATTGAATACCGGAAGCTGGTGGTCCGCAAGAGGGAACTGGAAGCGGTAAAAGAGGCTCGGGCACAGGGAGACTTAAGCGAGAACTTTGAATACAAGGCAGCGAAGCAGGATAAAAACCGCAACGAAAGCAGGATACGCTATCTGGAGCGGATGCTCAAGAACGCCAGAATCATCTCGGATGATTCCGGGGAAGATGAAGTAGGGATTAATAATACGGTAGAAGTATATTTCGAGGACGATGATGAGACAGAGACCTACCGTCTTGTCACCAGCGTGCGCGGCAATTCCCTACAGGGCCTGATCAGCATAGAATCCCCGCTGGGGAAGGCCATCAAAGGTCGAAAGGCGGGAGACCGCGTAAAGGTTAAGACCAATGGCGACAATGGATATTACGTGGTGGTCAAGAAGATAGAGAAGACTACGGATGATTCCAATGATACCCTAAGAAAATATTAATTGGAGAAGGGTGCCAAGGAAGACCCAAAACGCGATTCACCCGGAAATGCTGTACACCTCCGGCACAATCCTGTGCGTGGAAATTTATAGGCAGTTATTCAGTTAACTGGTAGAGATGCACAGCCAATTATGAGCATACATAAATTATCGTCTAAAAAATATTTAGTTGTATAATAAATTGGTTTGATCTAGTTGATTAACCATACAACAAATTGCGGAAGGTAAAATTGTGGAAAAAGGTTGCAAAGAAACTGGAAAGTAGTATAATTAACGTTGTATAAAACAGAACAACGGGGAGCTTGCAGATATGGAGCAGGCTGAGAGTAGGCTGATATTGCCTTGACCCATAAACCTGATTTGGATAATGCCAACGTAGGGACATAACGTATGTAATCAGACGGATATGCCGAAGGCGGCATATCCGTTTTTCATGCGCAAAAGGAGGAAATAGGAAATGCTGGGAAAGTGTTTAGACAATGTAAGAAAGACGATGCCGCTGGTACATAATATTACCAATTATGTGACGGTCAATGATGTCGCAAATGTGCTGCTTGCCTGCGGGGGAAGCCCGATCATGTCCGATGAGCCGGAGGATGTTCAGGATATTACTGCCATCTGCGGCGGATTGAATATTAATATCGGCACATTGAATAAAAGAACGATAGAAGGCATGTTCGTGGCTGGCCATAAGGCCAATGAATTGGGCCATGTGGTGCTTCTTGACCCTGTAGGGGCAGGCGCCAGCGCGCTTCGCACCAATACGGCTGTAAAACTGATGGAGGAACTTCATCTGGACGTCATCCGAGGCAATATCTCGGAAATCAAGACGCTGGCTCTTGGAAGCGGCACCACCAAAGGCGTGGATGCCGATGTGGCGGATGCAGTGACAGAGGAAAATCTGGACGAAGCCGTTGTGTTTGCCAAGGAGTTTGCGAAGACATCCGGATCCATCGCGGCAATTACGGGAGCCATCGATCTGGTCAGCGACGGACAGGAGTGTTATGTGATCCGCAATGGCCGTCCGGAGATGGGGAAGATTACCGGCACCGGCTGCCAGCTCTCGGGGCTGATGACTGCTTTTCTAGTGGCCAATCCCGACCAGAAGTTAAAGGCTGCGGCTGCCGCGGTCTGCGCAATGGGACTTGCAGGAGAGATCGGATGGAACTTAATGCAGGAAGGAGATGGCAATTCCGCGTACCGGAACCGGATCATCGACGCGATATACCATATGGATATGGAGACTTTGGATAAAGGAGCAAAATATGAAGTGCGATAAGAAAGACCTATTATTATACGCTGTGACGGACAGGCATTGGCTGAACGGCAGGACGCTATACAGCCAGGTGGAGGAAGCGCTAAAAGGAGGCGCCACCTTCATCCAGTTAAGGGAGAAGGAACTGGATGAGGAGCATTTTCTGGAAGAAGCCAAAGAAATCAAAGAACTGTGCAGACGCTATCAGGTTCCATTCGTCATCAATGACAATGTGGAGATCGCCCTGGCAGTAGATGCGGATGGCGTGCATGTTGGGCAGAGTGATATGGAGGCCGGGGATGTGCGGGCAAAGCTGGGTCCGGACAAGATAATCGGCGTCTCCGCCCAGACGGTAGAGCAGGCGGTGATGGCAGAGCAAAATGGAGCCGATTATCTGGGAGTTGGCGCGGTGTTCCCGACCGGCTCGAAAGCAGATGCTCTGGAAGTTAGCCACGATACGCTGAAAGCCATCTGCAAGGCGGTAAAGATACCAGTCATTGCTATCGGCGGGATCAGCAAGGAGAATATTCTGGAACTTTCCGGCAGCGGGATCTGCGGCATTGCCGTTATCAGCGCGATTTTTGCAAAGGATGATATAGAAGAAGCGGCCAGGGAATTAAGAGGCCTGACAGAGAAGATGGTAACCGCATGATAAGAGGCGCGATATTTGACGTAGACGGGACGCTTCTTGATTCCATGGCAATCTGGGAAGATGCGGGAGCCAGGTATCTGAAAGGGCTTGGCATCCAGGCCCAGGAAGATTTGGGGAAACTATTATTTCCCATGAGTCTTCAGGAAGGGGCTGCCTACATGAAGGCCAGGTATGACCTGAAACTTAGCGTAAGCCAGATTATCGAAGGAGTAGGGGATACGGTAAGAGACTACTACTTTTATGAGGCCCCTCTAAAGAAGGGGGCAGCCGACTTTTTGGGGAAATTGTCAAGAAAAGATATTCCCATGGCGGTGGCAACATCCAGCGAACTGGAGCATATTGAAGCGGCATTTAAAAGACTGAATGTGAATCAATATTTTCAGAAGATTTTTACCTGCTCCCAGGTAGGCGCAGGCAAGAGCAGACCGGATATCTACTTTGCGGCCGGCAGGTATCTGGGGACAGAGCCCCGGGAGACCTATGTGTTCGAAGATGTGCTTCATGCCATCGAGACGGCGGACAATGCCGGTTTCAAGACGGTAGGCATATACGATAGATTCAGCGAATCGAAGCAGGAGGAGATCCGAAAGCACTCGGATATTTATCTTGAGGATTTGACCGATTTTCAGACATTTTGGGAATATGCATCCAGGTGATGCTTAGACCGGCGGTAGATTGGGGGCACCACCTTCTGTCGCTTGATAAAATTAATGCAGGATTTTATGAGGAGGATATATACAGATGAGAACAGCATTAACAATTGCTGGGAGCGATTCCAGCGGAGGCGCCGGCATCCAGGCAGATATCAAGACGATGATCGCAAATGGCGTATACGCCATGAGCGCGATCACAGCTTTGACTGCGCAGAATACTACCGGCGTGACAGGCATTATGGAGGTGACTCCAGAATTTTTAGCAGAACAGTTAGATGATATTTTTACGGATATCTACCCGGACGCGGTTAAGATCGGAATGGTATCGGCAAGCCCTCTGATCCGCATCATCACGGAAAAGTTAAAAGCATACAAGGCAGACAAGATTGTCGTGGATCCGGTCATGGTTGCCACCAGCGGTTCCAGGCTGATCAGTGACGAGGCGATTGAGACGTTGAAAGAATGCCTGCTTCCGATGGCAAGCGTGCTGACGCCCAATATACCGGAGGCAGAAGTGCTGTCCGGCCTGGCAATTGAGACGCAGAAAGACATGGTGGCTGCGGCGGGAGCCATCAGCAGGACCTATTCCTGCGCGGTCCTTCTAAAAGGAGGCCATCAGATCAATGATGCCAATGACCTTCTGTACCGGGAAGATTCTTATAAATGGTTCAATGGCAGGCGCATAGATAACCCGAATACTCACGGCACAGGCTGCACGCTTTCAAGCGCCATCGCCTCGAATCTGGCGAAAGGATTTGACCTTGACACCTCTGTAGAACGTGCCAAGGCGTATATATCCGGCGCGCTGGGCGCGATGCTTGACCTGGGACGAGGAAGCGGCCCGATGGATCACGGATTTGCCCTGACGGGAGAGTTTATCCGGGAGAAGGAAGAGAGAATTGCTCCTGATTCAAACAAAGGGGAGGCGTGCTAGGAAATGGAAGAAAAGCGTACCTCTATATTTGAAAATGGACTGATCTGGTTTGGCGCAGGGGTATCAATTGCGGAGATTCTTACGGGTACCTATCTTGCGCCGCTGGGATTTAAAAGAGGACTGGCGGCTATCGTCCTTGGCCATATCATTGGATGTGTCATGCTGTTTCTGGCGGGCGTGATCGGAGGCAAGGCCAGACGAAGCGCCATGGAGACCGTGAAGATGAGCTTCGGCCAGAAAGGAAGCCTTCTGTTCTCTGTTCTGAATGTATTGCAGCTGGTGGGCTGGACGGCCATCATGATCTACGATGGAGCGCTGGCGGCGAACGGCGTGGTCCGTACCGGCAGATGGGTATGGTGCCTCGTCATCGGCATTCTGATCATTCTCTGGATCATGATTGGGATCACCAATCTTGGGAAAGTCAATGCCTTTGCCATGACAGCGCTCTTTATTCTGACGCTGATTCTGTGCAAGGTGATCTTCTTTGACAGTGGTGCCATAGGCATGGCCGCCGATGACAGCATGACCTTCGGAGCGGCAGTGGAACTGTCTGTTGCCATGCCCCTATCCTGGCTTCCGCTAATCGGCGATTACACCAGGGAGGCCAGGGAGCCTGTAAAGGCGACGGCGGCAAGCGCTATCGTATATGGGCTTGTCAGCTGTTGGATGTACGTGATTGGAATGGGGGCCGCGATCTATACGGGAGAGTATGATATTGCCCAGATTATGCTGAAGGCGGGACTTGGCATTGCAGGCCTTCTGATCATCGTGTTCTCCACGGTCACCACAACCTTTCTGGATGCATATTCCGCCGGAATATCCAGCGAATCTATCATCGCCAGGTGGAACGGAAAGCATGTGGCTGTCATTGTGACGGTGATCGGAACGATTGCGGCTATCGTGTATCCGATGGACAATATCACGGACTTCCTGTATTTGATAGGCTCTGTGTTCGCGCCGATGATCGCCATCCAGATCGCGGACTTCTTCCTTTTGAAAAGGGACAGCAGCAAAGATCGGGCCAATATCCCCAACCTGCTGGTATGGATTGTGGGATTTGCTATATACAGGATTCTGATGCACATAGATATGCCGGTAGGCAATACACTTCCGGATATGGTAATCACCATTCTTCTGTGCCTGATCGTAAGCAGGATTCTGAAGCAGAAAAAATAGTTCCTAATGAAAAATAGTAGAAAATAGGCGGTTGCAACCAATAGTTGACAAATAGTTGGTAGATTGCAACCGCCTATTCTGTTATGCTTGTTACATGGAGGTGAGCAGGATGTCGCTAGGAAAAAATATCGCATCCAGGAGAAAGAGCCAGAATTTTTCACAGGAAGACATTGCGACTCTGGTGGGCGTAAGCCGGCAGGCGGTCTCCAAGTGGGAGAAGGATCTGTCAAGCCCCAGCACGGAGAATATCATACGTCTGGCGGAGATTCTTCGGGTATCCGTTGAAGAACTGACAGGTGGCCGCCCGGCGGCAGCAGGCAGAGACAGAGAAGACAGGAGCGTGTACCGTGTGTCAGACAGTAGATATCTGTGGCTTCTGATCAAAGACCGGTTATTCATCAGGCTGGCCAACCCGGTGCTGATATTCTTGTATCTGGAAGCATGGCAGACCATGTACCAGTTAGCCTATATCGGAATGCTGAAAAGGAATCTTTTATGGCTGTCCATCTATTCATTCGGAATATTGCTGTTTATCCTGGAAGGGGCAGCCGCTGTCTATATTGCGGCAAGACGCCGGGTGATCCTTGGCGGGGAGCTCCTGGAACTGTCGGAAGAGGGTATCGTCGTGGTGGACATGTCCTACCGCAAGAAGGCTGACATCCACTGGCGGGAAGTAAAGCGGGTAAAGGAAAGCAGGCATTATTATATCCTTATCCTGGAAGGGCGGCGTTTTCTGCCAATTCCCAGGCAGGATATGACAGAGGCCCAGGAGAGTCTGCTGAAAAAGCATGCCAGGCGCGTCCGGGGCATAAAGCTGCGCATCGTGATTGCAGCATTCTGGATATTCGTAACAGCATGCGGCACCTTTGCCGTAGGAAGGTGCATGGTGAATCTCAATGGAAAGCTGGCCTGGAAGATTCAGGAGGCAAAGACAGACAAAAAGGTAAGGCTTAAGGAAAAGAACTTCTACAAAACCGGGCTTTCAGGAATTATGGATAGGGTGCAAACGAAAGTAGAACTGATGCCTCACCTTATGACCGAGAATGTGGATATTATATTTAAGAAGGATGGAGAGATTGAAAGCATCTATGCCTTCATCTATGGATACGATATGGACTATAAGCTCAGGACTACGTATCTGGTATCCTACGAGCCGCAGACAGACAAGCGGATGCTGATACACACTCAAGACTGGACGGGAGTCGATAAGAGCGAGCAGAAAGAATACGATCCGGACAATGATATGGAGATACTCTTTCAAATGGCGGGGAATATTAATGTCCAGGATGTAGTAAGGCAGTGGGATGAAGAGCGTTACGGATTCTATTACAAAGGAATTGCATCCTGGGGATATCTGGGAGCGGCGGATGGTATCCGCTATATCGACCAGAAAGGAAAGGTTACGCTGCCTGACGATTATTCAAGCGTGGAAGTGAATGGGCCAAGCCTCTCCATCTACTGCCCAGATAAGAAGGAAGAACGGACGCCCATCCGATTTGTCTATGCACCGTCGGAAACCATGTAATACGTGCCAATCAGGAACAGAGGATACGACTAGGAAGAAGGAGAGCGAGTAGAATGAGCAAGTACAGAAAAATGGCAGGAGTCATAGCCTTATGCGTCTGTGCCGCGGTGCTGTGCACTGGATGCAGGTATCAATTTTTTGAGCAGATTCCGGTAATTGGAAAACTGTTTAAAGATGGGCAGGATGTGAAGCCGGGCTACACGGATTCAGGGCAGTATGACCTGCCGGCAGCCCTCAAAAAGGCAAAGCGTCCCGAGTCTTTTAACGAAAATGTTATTAACAAAATAAAAAAATTGACGCCTTTGGAGGAGTCGGATGTCATTGTGACAGAAGACCGCTATGAGAGCAAAGACGTGCAGTCTATGGAGATTCCGAAGAACCCATACGAGGTTCTGGCTGCGGATCCGGATGACTATGCAGCCGCTGCTGCTACCATGCTGGAGCGGTATTTTGCCTCCTATCTTTATGAAGATACAGAAACTATTGACGAGCCGAATATTCCAAAGGAGAAGTATTACTCTTATATCGAGGTGCAATGGTCCAGGCCGCTGGCCGGAAGCAGGGAGGAATTTGCTGTTGCTGCCGCAGTCAAGATCCACGATGTAAACCCGGAGGATACCATATATACGGAATTTGGGGAAATCGGCAATGACAATGCCATACACTGCAACCTTACGGTATATGGCGAACAGGCTAAGGATTATACCTTTAATCTAAAAGGCATCGCACAGACGGAGGACGTATTAAACGCTATTGAAGAAAAGTTCCAGCCTGTCCGGGCAGAGGCGACTCCTGTTTCGCCGGATCGGTATAAGATAGAGGGAGAGACTCTGTCCATTTCCTATGACAACGGAGGTACCTGGAAAAGCGTTCCTATCACGATGGATCAGTTGTTCGGGGAAGATACTCAGACAGATCGGATCTCTCTTTTAAGCGGCAGTTATTATATTGCGCCGGATAAGACCTTCTTCGTCTACGGAGGACGGGAGAAAATGCCGGTCACCATGATCGTGTCGGAGGATGCCGGAGAGACATGGACCAACAAGGAAGTGCTGGATCACCCCGGCGTTAGACGTAGTTATGCAGGGATGAGCGGGGATGGCAGTTTTATCTATGCGCTGATGTGCGTGGATAAGACCATGGGGTCCGAAGCGACCGTACTTTCTGTCAGCACGGACATGGGAAACACATGGACAGCCAAAAAGCCGATCGATGATTTTATGACGTTCCTAGTAAATGGCTTTACCTTCTTTGACAGCATGAATGGAATGGCGGCGGTCACAGACCATGAAATGCTGGACTTTAAGAGGACAAAAGACGGAGGGAATACCTGGGAGGAAGTACGTATGGATCCTCCGGCAGAGGGGTGGACCATGGTTTATGCCCCGCAGAAAGAAAATGATACATGGATATTCTACGTAGGGCAGGATGGATACGAAGAAATGGCGGGCGTATTATACAAGTATATCAGCACGGATATGGGAGAGACTTGGGAAAATACGGGAAGGGTAATATTGTAGAATAAAAATCGAAGCTTGCCTTTCTGGAAATTCTATGCTATCCTATCCAAAGAATAAGATGAAATGGAGATGAGAGGATGAGGACAGCTTCTTGCTAATGGAAACGTAACTGCATAGCAGGATGTACATGGGGATTGTATGCCCATTCGTTTTGCTGTGCACAAATAGCAGGAAAGTTGAACAAATCCATCTGCTGGGCAGGCAATTCATTCGTCTTTAAATAGAGAATATTTTGCGTACGTTATTACGTAGTGAGTGACTTTGCGCATCCATGCGACAAGATGCTAAAAGAACGTGCTGCCAAGACTGCAGGGAAGGCTTTCCTGCAGTCTTTTTTGGATAAGTTTTAATAGTTGAATGGGGGCATGCATTATGGCATTGATAGATGTAGTAGATTTAAGCTTCGCCTATGAGGGCAGTTATGATAACGTATTTGAACATGTGTCGTTTCAGATAGACACGGACTGGAAATTAGGATTTGTTGGGCGTAACGGGCGCGGGAAGACGACATTTTTAAATCTGCTTTTGGGAAACTACGAATATCAGGGAAGAATATCTTCCAATATGGAATTTGCGTATTTTCCATATGAAGCAAAGGATAAAAGGCGTATGACGATCGAGATTTTAGAAGAGATCTGTCCCGGCTTTGAACAATGGCGGATTTACCGGGAACTGAATCTGCTGGAGGTGGCAGCAGAGGTCTTATTCCGCCCTTTTGAAACGCTAAGCCACGGCGAACGGACAAAAGTTATGCTGGCCGTGTTATTTGCAGGCGAGGATCGATTCCTTCTGATCGATGAGCCGACCAACCATCTGGATATGGAAGCAAGGGATAAGGTGGCCCGGTATTTGAACAGCAAGAAAGGATTTATCCTGGTATCCCATGACCGCAGGTTCCTGGATGCCTGCGTGGATCATATCCTTTCCATCAACAAGATGGATATTGAGGTGCAGAAGGGAACTTTTAGTTCCTGGTATGCCAATAAAGAGGCAAAAGACCAGCAGGAGATGGAACAAAATGAAAAATTGAAAAAAGAAGTCCGTCGGTTGAGCCAGGCTGCCAGACGCTCCGGGGAATGGTCTGACAAAGTGGAGAAAAGTAAAAAGGGCCAGCGGGTAGCAGGCCTCAGGCCTGATAGGGGGCATATCGGACATCAGGCCGCGAAGATGATGAAGCGCTCCAAGGTTTTGGAAGGCCGTAGGCAGCAGGCGGTTGAGGAGAAGTCCCGGCTGCTTAAGAATATTGATACCGCGGAAGAACTCAGACTCTATCCCCTGGAATATCATACGGACCGGCTGGCAGAACTTAAGAATGTGTCAATCTCTTACGATGGACGAAAAGTATGCGAAGGCGTGAACTTCGAAGTAAGACGCGGGGAAAGGATCTGTCTGAGAGGAAGAAATGGATGTGGAAAATCCAGCATCCTGAAGATGATTCTGGGAGAAAAGATTCCATACACCGGAGAAATGCAGGTCGGAACAGGAATAAAGATATCTTATGTTCCTCAGGATGCTTCATTCTTGCAGGGAAGCTTGGAAGATATGGCGCTGGAATATGATCTGGATGAAAGCCTGTTTAAGGCAATGCTGAGGAAGCTGGATCTGGAAAGGAGCCAGTTTGATAAGGACATCGGGCAGTACAGCGCCGGACAGAAGAAGAAGGTGCTGCTCGCAAGAAGCCTTTGCCAGAGAGCCCACCTGTACATCTGGGATGAGCCTCTTAACTACATTGACGTTCTCTCCAGAATACAGATCGAGCAGCTGCTGATGGCATATAAGCCTGCTATGATCTTCGTGGAGCACGATGCGGCATTCTGCGAGAAGGTGGCTACGAAGCAAGTGCGGATAGGCAATCTTGGGGGCGAATAATTTTTAGGACATTTTGCTCAAACATGGATTGCGAACGTAAGTTCGGCGTGGTATGATACATGTATATGGAATTAGCAGCTCATACTATTAGCAAGTGCGGGAGGAATTAAGATGGAACAGATGTCCTTGTTTGACGACCGGCAGGCCAGCGCGCCGCTGGCAAGCCGATTAAGGCCCTCTTCTTTGGAAGACTTCGTGGGCCAGGAGCACCTTCTTGGGAAGGGAAGGATGTTAAGACAGCTGATCGAGCGAGACCAGATATCTTCCATGATATTCTGGGGGCCGCCCGGCGTAGGAAAGACGACGCTTGCCAGTATCATAGCCGGACGCACGAAGGCGGATTTTATCAATTTCAGCGCAGTCACCAGCGGAATCAAGGAGATCAAGGAGGTCATGAGGCAGGCGGAGGAAAGCCGCTGCATGGGGATTCGAACCGTACTATTCGTCGATGAGATTCACCGGTTCAATAAGGCCCAGCAGGATGCCTTCCTTCCATTTGTGGAAAAAGGGAGCATCGTCCTGATCGGCGCCACTACAGAGAATCCCTCCTTTGAAGTGAATGCGGCGCTTCTTTCCAGGTGCCGGGTATTCGTGCTGAAGGCTTTGGAAGAGACGGATTTGGTAAAATTATTGACCAATGCCCTGAATAGCCCGGCGGGCCTAAAAGACCAGAATGTCCGGATTACGCAGCAGCAGCTTAAGGCCATTGCGGCGTTTGCCAACGGGGATGCCAGAACGGCGCTGAATATTCTGGAGATGGCGGTGATAAACGGCGAGATCACGGCAGATGGCATGACGGTCACCAATGAAGGACTGGAGCAGTGCATCAGCAAGAAGTCCCTTTTATATGATAAAAATGGTGAAGAACATTATAACTTGATATCGGCGCTTCACAAGTCCATGCGTAACAGCGACCCGGATGCGGCCATTTACTGGATGTGCCGCATGCTGGAGGGAGGGGAGAATCCCCTGTATATCGCGAGGAGGCTGATTCGTTTTGCAAGCGAGGATATTGGAATGGCGGACAGCCATGCTCTTCAGGTGGCGGTTGCGGCCTATCAGGCGTGTCATTTTCTGGGAATGCCGGAGTGCGATGTGCACCTGACCCATGCAGTCACCTATCTGTCCGTGGCTCCTAAGTCCAATGCCCTTTATATGGCATGCGAGGCATGCAAGAAGGATGTGAAGAATCTGCGTGCCCAGCCGGTTCCCCTACAGATTCGCAATGCGCCTACCAGCCTGATGAAGGAACTGGACTATGGGAAAGGCTATGAATATGCCCACGATACAGAAGAGAAGCTGACGCATATGCAGTGCATGCCTGAGGGAATGGAAGACAGGAAATACTACCGGCCCACCACGCAGGGAGAAGAAGAAAGGGTAAAGGAACGGCTGGAAGCAATTGAGGCATGGCGCAGAAGTTAACATAGCGGGAAAGTCCCCGGCTAAAAAGACTAGGATGAAGAAGGATGGAAAGAAGATGAAAGAGGAAAAAAGCGCATTTGAGAGAATCTACGATATTATCCGGGAGATTCCCGAAGGAAAGGTGGCTTCCTATGGACAGGTCGCAGAACTTGCGGGAAACCGCCGGTGGGCACGGGTGGTAGGCTATGCCCTTCATGCTGTGCCAGAAGACAGCGAGCTTCCCTGCCACCGGGTGGTAACTAAGGATGGTAATGTATCCTGCGCCTTTAGCGGCGGCATCTGCAACCGGCAGATGGAATTGCTGAAAAAAGAAGGGGTAGGATTTATAGACGATCATGTGGATATGCGACGCTTTCAATGGTCGAAGCGCCTATTCTGATGTTTGGGCTCGCAAGGCAGGCTCTGACCGATCCATCTTTCTAAAGATTAAGATTATTTGAATATCGTCCTGCATAGGGAATTTATAGAGAATATCATGCTATAATATTTCCCGAAAGGCAGGGCGATATTTTTATGGAAATAAAGAAAAAGATGCTGGCAGCGGATGATGAGCCGGGAATCATCCATCTGTTAAAGGATTATTTTGAAATGCAGGACTACCAGGTGATAGAGGCCGAAAATGGGATGGAAGTACTGGAGAAGATATCCCAGAATCCGGATATTATTCTTCTGGATGTGAATATGCCAGGATTGGATGGATTTGAAGTATGCGAGAGAATCCGCGCGCATGTCTCCTGCCCCATCCTTTTTTTGACGGCAAAGATAGAAGAGGCTGACAGGATCAAGGGCCTGATGCTGGGAGGCGATGACTATATATTGAAACCCTTCAGTATCGAAGAACTGGGAGCAAGGGTGGAAGCCCATCTGCGAAGGGAAGAACGAATTAAGCGCAAAAAGCCGGTGAAGATCTGTGGAGCGCTGGCAATACGCTATGAAGAACGCTGCGTATATATCGGGGAAGATTTGCTTGGGCTTACCAAGACAGAATATGGAATCCTGGAACTTCTGTCTCTCAATCCAGGACAGGTATTCAGCAAAGAGCAGCTCTATGAAAAGGTCCGGGGGTATGAAGGGGATGCAGATGCAGGCATCATAACAGAGCATATCCGAAGAATCAGGGCAAAGATCAGCCGTTACACAGATAAGGCATATATTGAGACGGTATGGGGAGTGGGATATCGATGGATTGGATAAATGAGAAATTTGAAAAACTGTTTTCCTGGGTGAGGAATCTTACTTTCCGCAGGGCAATGATCGCTTATATCCTATTGACATCCGTTATCGTATGGGCATTATCTTTTGTTACAATGCGCCTGTGCTGGCAGTGGGAGAACAGTCTGTGGAAACAATATGACAGTATCAATGACTTAGGCAATGTCATAGTTGAAAATGGCTTGATGTGGATGAATTCGATGTGGAGGCAGCAGGTAGATGGCAGGCTGATAGTATTGGATATGATCCGGGTGTGGTGTCCGTTCTTCTATTTCCTGGCAGGAATCATTGTGGCGATCTGCCTTTTTTACCGAAGGCGGCTTCGGACGCCGCTTGCAATTCTGGAAGACTCCGCGGCTGCCATCAGAGGAAATGATCTGGACTTTCGGAACGCCTATGACAGCAGGGATGAGATGGGCAGGCTGTGCCAGTCCTTTGAAGAGATGCGCCAGGAACTGGTATGCAATAAGGAAAACATGTGGAAACTGGTGGAGCGGCAGAAAGAGTTGAATGCGGCGTTTGCCCATGATCTTCGAACGCCGCTAACGGTATTAAAAGGATATACGGATTTTTTGGCCAGATATATCCCGGAGGGCAAGGTAAGCCAGGAAAAGATGCAGGATACCCTGGAATTGATGTCGGATCATATTAAGAGGCTGGAACGCTACAGCTATACCATGAAAGAAGTCAGAGGAATCGACGAGGTACCGCTGCGGGCTGAGGATATGGCACTTGAGGGGATACAGAGCAAGATAGGAGAAGTGGTATTTGCCTTGAACCAGATCGGGGATATCTGGATCGATTATGCCAGATCTGAAACAGAATGCGAGATATACGCGGATGACAGCCTGATCGTGGAAGTACTTGAGAATCTGCTTTCCAACGCTATTCGCTATGCCAGGACAAAGATCCAGGTAATGGATGACTATGATGCGGCCAGCAGCGAGCTGATCCTGGCAGTCAGAGATGATGGGCCGGGATTTGCCAAAGAACAGATGCGAAAGGCGCTCAGGCCTTATTATAAAGAGTATGAAGACGATGCAAAGGATGAACACTTCGGCATAGGGCTCCATATCTGCAGGCAGCTGTGCCGCAAGCACGGCGGAACGCTGGACATTGCCAACAGCGTGGAAGGCGGTGCCATCGCCACAGCATCCTTCTCCTGCAAAAAGGAATCAAGAGAATCTTAATATTTCGTAGGGAAAATATAGATATTTGTATTCTATGCTATAGATATCCGAATAGAAAGAGAGGAGAATCAGAATGGATATAAGTATCAAGATAGAAGGCCTGAATCAATATTATGGCAGAAAACAGGCGCTTAAGGATGTGAATCTTTATATCAAGACGGGCATGTTCGGACTGCTTGGAAGGAATGGGGCAGGAAAGACGACCCTTATGAAGGTCCTGGCCACGCTTCTTAAGAAGTCCGAGGGAAAGGTATCAATATGTGGCATCCCGGTGGAGGATGCCAGGGAAATCAGACGGATCGTAGGGTATCTGCCCCAGGAATTCTCCATGTATCCGAATATGACGGTATATGAGGCGATGGATTATCTGGGCGTGCTTTCCGGCATGGATCAAAAAAGCAGAAAACAGAAGATTCCAAAACTTTTATATAAGGTAAATCTACAGGAAGACCAGAAGAAAAAAGTAAAAGTATTATCAGGGGGAATGAAGAGACGGCTGGGGATAGCCCAGGCTATCCTGCATGATCCCAAGATACTGATAGTGGATGAGCCTACGGCGGGACTGGACCCTGAGGAGCGTGTCAGGTTCCGCAATCTGCTGTGCGAGATAGCAAAGGATCGGATTGTGATTCTGTCTACGCATATCGTGGGGGATATTGAGGCTACCTGCGAGGACATCGCGGTGCTGGACGAGGGAAGCCTGATCTACCAGGGTACGGCTGCAGAATTGACCAGCCTGGCAGAAGGCAAGGTATATATGGCGGAAATCAGCAGGAAAGAAATGGAAACATTAAAGGAAAAATACGTGGTGACCAGCATGCTTACCCTGGGTAATAATGTGATGGCGCGTTTTATATCTGAAACCAGGCCCTTTGAGTCGGCGAAACTTTGCGAAGCAGGGGTGGAGGACGCCTATCTGTATCTGATGCATGGGAAGCGGGGTGGACGATAATGTTCTTTAAACTTTTCATGAAAGAATGTTCCCAAACGGCAAAAAGCCTGACTTATTGGCTGTTGGTGATCATCATGGTGCTGTTTTTCGCCTCCCAGATGGGACAGATGGATATGGAGAAGGCGCCGGAAAAAGGCTTGGAGGATTATGGCGTCAAGCCGAGCAAGGATAAGAATATCATTATGAGCGCAACCTTGGGAATGCTTGCCGGCGAATACGCCGAAGGAAGATACACGACCTATCCCATCGGATTTGTCAAGTCAGTGACGCTTGGCAAGGAAGAAGAGGCGAAAGTAGGAGAGATATTGAAAGAAGCCACGGGGCTTGACAAAGAAGAGATAGAAGAGAAGATAGATGAATTCTATGAAAACAGCGGCGGCATCATTACCTCCAGGCCAGTGCTTGAGCCATTGGAAAGCCTCTCTTACGGGCGGTTTGAAGAGATCATGCAGGAAGTAGATGACATGCTGGGAGGCGGATCATCCTATGCTTTGGATTCGCTCGGAGATAACGGATCTGAGCCTAAGACCTATGAAGATGCGGTGAAAGAGTACGAAGAACTGGTACAAAAGGACGGCTATACCGGAGGCTATGCCCGCCTTTTCAGCGACTACATGGTGATCATTCTGGGAATTCTTCCGGTATTCCTGGCCGTTACCAGGGAACTGCGGGATCGAAGGGCGAATATGCAGGAGTTGATCTATGTCCGAAGATCCTCTTCCATGACGATCATTGCAAGCAGGTACCTGTCTATGGTCGTCATGATATTGATTCCGGTTTTTGCGCTGTCCATACAGCCTTTGGCAAGCTGCGTCACGTATGCAAAAACAGCCGGAATATCGGTGGATTACCTGGCATTTGCAAAGTATATTGCAGGATGGCTGCTGCCCACCGTCATGGTGGTGACGGCGCTTGGCATGCTCTTGACAGAACTGACGGATACTGCGCTTGCAGTGCTGGTACAGGGAGCCTGGTGGTTCGTCTCCATCTTTATGGGGGCGAAGACGATGGACGGAGGAAGGTATGGATGGAATCTGATTCCCAGGCATAATACGATTCTGAATTACAGCGGATACCAGGAGGGGTTCTCGCAGCTGCTGACTAACAGAATCTTGTATGCATCGCTTGCGGTCATTGCTGTATCCGTGACAGCCTGGATCTATTCGCAGAAAAGGAAAGGGAGGATGAATATTCGTGGAAAGATATCTGCAAATCGGAAAAGTCAATCTAATGCATAATGTCCTGTGGCATTTGCTGGCCTGCGCCCTGCTTCTGTGCGCCTCCCCGCTAGTGCTGGGCACCAGCAATCTGGGAGAACGTGATACCGCAAAGGTACTGGAAATGTTCGTGGCGCTCATTGGCATCATTATGATCCCGTCGGTGTTTCTGCCGGAGCAGAACCGGGACATCCGGGAATTGATCCGTTCCAAGTATACGGGCTGTGGAATCGTGTATGGCATCCGGCTAATGACAAGCGTGCTGATTCTTGCAGCGCTTCTGGGGATATACGTCTGGATCCTTGCCAGAGGAAATTGCAGTTTCCCGGTTGCCGGCTATTATTGCGGTACTCTGGCGGAAATGCTGTTCCTTGGCGGATTAGGGTTGTTCTTTTACGGACTTTCTGATAATCTTGTGATAGGATATATGATACCGTTTTTCTACTATATCGTTGCGATAGGAAGCGGAGATAAATACTTGAGAATGTTCTATCCATTTTCCATGCAGAAAGGCAGTTATGACGAGAAATACTATCTGCTGGCCGGCGCCGTCATCATGATCGGCGCAGGAGTATGCCTGAGGTGCCGGAGGCGCTAGTGCTGGCGCATGGAGATAACGAGATAGAGCGGGACAATATAAGGATACCGGAATAACCGGCAGGAGGATGAGCAGATGGAACAGAAGACCGTGAATCTATATACCCGTCAGAATGATAAGACCCTGTATCAGTTGGAGCGAAATGGCAGGATTATCAATGAAAGGATCTATGTAGAACTGCATTTTGGAGATATCGCCCCCTTATTTATGGAAAGCTACGACTGGTTTACCAGGGAGGCGGCTAAGAAAGTGGCAAAGCCTGAGGATGTAAAGGCCCCGATCTGGTGCTCGATAAGCCCGGATAACTGTTTAAAGCCGATTCCGGATACCGTGGTCTATGTGCTGGAAGTGCCCCAGGATCAGATCATTTACTTTGATGATGTGAAGTGGGATTATGTACTGAACCGTATCTATCTTCCGAAGGATGACGAAGATGCCGCCGCTTATAAGCGGCACCTGAAAGAGATCGGGGTAGAGAATGGGTTTGAATTCTTTGAGGGCAGATACAAGGGCATGTTCCCGGAGGAAGTAGAGCGCATCCGCGCCAGCTGGAAGCGGGTCTTTGAGATCGACAACTGGACCATATTCAACGTCTGCGGCAATATCTGGGAGATTAAGAAGGAATGGGTAAAGCGTATCGTGCGGCCCGGGGAGAGCGTGGACTAGTCCACGCTAGATGGAACGCAGGTTTGGCGCGTATTTCCCGGTCCCATCCTTCTGGCGGACGCGCAGAGTACGAGGCAGCCTAAGAGAAGAGACTGCATTTGTAAAAGTAGTCAGCTGCGGGATGGAAAAAGCAGCGGTCATAAGCAGGCAGGACAGGATCAGCAGAAGAGAGCCGCTAAGCGTATCGATCCCCCTTAGCAGGTCCGTGCAGCCTTTCAGATAGGAGTAGGCCAGGCCATGGAACAGATAGATCGCCATGGTCCGGGTTCCGATATAGGAATAGAATGTCCGGCGGCCAGACATCAGCAATGCGACCGCCAGCGTCATGGCAAAGCCGATGCCATAGCAGATTCCCCGGCAGATGACGCCTTCGATAATACTCTGATCCAGATAATCATAGTTATATCTTCCATAGAAGATTTTGGGAGAAAGATTCCTAGGGAAAGGGTCAAAGGCCAGAAAGCATGCAAAGGCAGCAACGCCTGCGCATGCGATCATCCGGTTTTTCAGAGTGCGCATTCTTACAAGCAGGCTTCGGTCAAATGCCGACCCTGCCAGGAAGTAAGGGAAAAATACCAGGGTACGCGGAATGCTTAAGAAATTGTCCGGCATATCAAGGCATCCGGCCAGAAGTCCTGCGAGAATGGAAATGGCCATATAATGCGGAATCTTTCGGATATGCGGAGCCAGCAGCCGCCAGAAAAACAGCGCCTGGATATACCACAGGGAGAATTTGGGGTATAGCAGGTACAGCCCGGTTGGCTTATGGATGATGAAGGTGTAAACAAGGTAATAGATGATTTCATATATAATATAAGGTATGGCAAGCTTCTGGAACAAGATGCCAAGCGAAAGCGCACGTTTTGAAAAATAGCCGGATATGAAGATAAAGGCCGGCATATGGAAAGACACTACCAGCCATTTCAAAGCGTACAGGAACTCGTTATCCTTGTAACTGAGTTCGATAAAGTGTCCGATTACTACCAGCGCGATCAGAAGCGCCTTATAATTATCAAATAGATAGTCCCGCTTTTTTGTATTTCCCGACGGCATAATTTCAACTCCTATGATCAAATTCTATTTTTAACCTAATACATTCTACTCCTGGATTCTTATCAGGACAAGAAGTAAAATGTATAAAAAAATTAATGATATTTTCATGAATTTGTAACATTTTTATATTAATGGATAAAAGAGGGAATTTAGGTTTATAATACAGATATAAGGCACTCGTAGACGAAGCGGCAGATAGTCATGCTGCAGTTTCAGCCATATTCTGGAAGGTGATCGTATGGGAGATTTTATTGTCTTTATTACGCCGTTTATTATTGCCCTGAATGGCATCTTGCTGATCGCGACTGAAGTGATCGACTGGAAGAATAAGAAAAAGCGACGGGAAGGCGCTGGCGGGGAAGCAGATAATAGGCAGGAAGAGTATGAAGATATAAAAAGAAAATGGAGGGACGACTCCTAAAGGCTAAAAAAACGGTTCCGATCAGGAACCGTTTTTTATGCCCGATTCTATTCCGGGGTGGGAAGAATCAGAAGGGATAAGTTGGTCAGATCCGCATTGTCCTCCCCGGCGGAGATCAGGGAATTAAAATTCACCGGCACATTCACCGTGGTCTCTTCCCCGAAAGTAGGCGCCGCAGCATATTTTTCCAAGGTTGCTACCAGGCCTGCCGATACCTCGTCAATCGAATAATAAGTGCCCTGCTGGAACTCATTCATTGCATCAATCAGGCTGTTATTTGGCACGACAGTGACATCCATAGTGTAATTGAAGCCGCCGGCATCCTTTTTGGGAATTCCTGTAGTGTACTGGCACTGCTTCATAATGTTCTTAAGGGCATCCTTATATCTCTGCACATAGGCCTCGCCTAAGTCTGAAGGAGGATCGAACGTCTCCGTCTCATACCAGGCAAGAGCCTCTTCCTCGGTGCGGTTGGTATGTTTGGCAAATTGCTCTACTTCTCCCTTAAAACTGGCATCCAGATAAGATTGCATAAAGTTCTGGACGTCCAGGATTTCACAGACTGCATTGTATGGCTCCATGCAGTCATACAAAGCCTGGGAAAGAAACGCTTTCAGGCTGTCGTTGCTTATAGCGAAGGAATCCCCATCCTTCTTTACCTCCAAAGTCGAGATGACTTCGGCCTGGTACTTTGGCTTATCGGCAAGTATTTTTGCGTCTGATTCAAGAAGGGCGGAAGTCTCCGCAGTCAGATCGGATGATTTCAAGGCGTTGGCTTTCTCGCTGTCGGAAGACTTTAAGGTCTCTCCCACATTGAGCGGGGTATAGGTGACGTCCACTTTATAGTTTCCGTCATCGCCCTTTTTGGCGGAGGCTACTTCAAACTCTATGGTCTTGAAGCATTCCTGCAGGAACTTCTGATAGGGCTCCTTTAGTTCTTCCGGGAATTGGAGTACATACTCCTGATTGCTTTTGGCGATTCCATCCTCCAGAACGGCGGCGAAGCAATCCGCCTTTTCCTTCTTCATAGAAGTAATCTCCTCGCCGACGTATTTATCGGCGGAGTCCTTGCCGCATCCGGCCAGGAATAGCATGGACAGCAGGAAGGCGGCGGATAGGATGATTTTCTTTTTCATAACGCTAACCCTCATTCCTTTCTTAAATATAAAATTATAATAACTGTATTAATTGTAACATCAAGAAACAGCTGCTTCAACAGGAGGTTCAAGAAGTTTCAAATACCACTGGAAAAACCCATGTATTTTATATATAATAAGATAACAGGTCAAAACCAATGAAAAAAGGAGATGTATTCATGGAAATGTTATCAATTGAGAAAGAACTGCAGGGAAATTCATATCCGGGACGCGGGATTATCATAGGCAGGAGCACTGACGGGACCAAGGCCGTAACCGCTTATTTTATTATGGGAAGAAGCGTTAACAGCCGCAACCGAATCTTTGTGGAGGATGGGGAAGGCATCCGCACGCAGGCATATGATCCGTCTAAACTGACTGATCCAAGCCTGATTATCTATGCGCCAGTGCGTGTGCTTGGCAATAAGACAATTGTAACAAATGGAGACCAGACGGATACCATCTATGAGGGAATGGACAAGCAGATGACGTTTGAACAGTCATTAAGAAGCAGGGAGTTTGAGCCGGACGGTCCCAACTATACGCCAAGGATTTCGGGAATCATGCATATCGAGAATGGCACATATAACTATGCGATGTCTATCTTAAAGAGCAATAACGGCAGTCCGGACAGTTGTAATCGCTATACGTTCGCATATGAGAACCCGGCGGCAGGCGAAGGACATTTTATCCATACATACAAGTGTGACGGCGACCCGCTGCCAAGTTTTGAGGGTGAGCCGAAACTGATCGCGGTTCCGGATGATATAGATGCATTTACAGATACATTGTGGAACAGTTTGAATGAAGACAATAAGGTGTCTCTGTTCGTCCGCTACATTGATATCGCTTCCGGTACATGTGCGACCAGGATTGTAAATAAGAACCAGTAAGTCAAAAGGCAAGGATAATAAATGCAAAGGAGCAAGAGAAGATGAAAGAATTAGAGTTGAAATATGGCTGCAATCCAAATCAGAAGCCATCCAGGATCTATATGGCAGGCGGCGGGGAACTTCCCATCCAGGTATTATGCGGAAGGCCGGGATATATTAACTTCTTGGACGCGTTTAATGGGTGGCAGCTGGTAAGCGAGCTTAAGAAGGCCACGGGACTTCCGGCAGCAACCTCCTTCAAGCATGTATCGCCGGCGGGGGCGGCCGTAGGACTGCCGCTGAGCGATACGCTGGCAAAGATCTACTGGGTAGATGATCTGGGAGAATTGTCCCCGCTTGCCTGTGCATATGCAAGAGCCAGGGGAGCAGACCGCATGTCTTCATTCGGAGATTTCATCTCCTTATCCGATGTGTGCGATGTGGACACGGCCAGGCTGATCAAGCGCGAGGTATCCGATGGCGTTATTGCGCCAGGATATGAGCCGGAGGCTCTCGAACTTCTGAAGCAGAAGAAGAATGGCAATTACAATGTCATCCAGATTGATCCGGATTATGTGCCGGAGCCGCTGGAGCACAAGGATGTGTTCGGCATCACGTTTGAGCAGGGAAGAAATGAACTGAGGATCGATGAGGAATTCTTCTCCAATATCGTGACGGATAACAAGGAACTGACAGAGCAGGCCAAGATTGATCTTGCCATCTCTATGATCACATTAAAATACACCCAGTCCAATTCCGTATGCTTCGTAAAAGACGGACAGGCGATCGGCATCGGCGCAGGTCAGCAGTCCAGAATCCACTGCACGCGCCTGGCAGGCACCAAGGCTGACAACTGGTGGCTGAGACAGTCCCCGCAGGTTATGAACCTTCCATTTGTGGATTCCATCCGTCGCGCTGACCGGGACAATGCCATTGACCTTTATATTGGGGACGATTATATGGATGTCCTGGCAGATGATGCATGGCCGGCAATCTTCAAAGAGAAGCCGGAAGTATTCTCAAGGGAAGAAAAGAGAGAATGGCTTGACAAGATGACAGATGTAGCCCTTGGCTCAGACGCTTTCTTCCCGTTTGGGGACAACATCGAGCGCGCCCATAAAAGCGGCGTGAAGTATATTGCACAGCCAGGCGGCTCTGTTAGAGACGACAATGTGATCGCAACCTGTAATAAGTATGGAATGGTGATGTCCTTTACGGGAATCCGGCTGTTCCATCATTAGGGATTTTTGGGCGTGGTTTGTTGGAACTTGGAAGAAGGACGGCGTCTGCAGGGGGCAGGTGGCTTTTCTTTTCCGACTTGCTTCGCCTTGGATTTGTAACTTCAAATGCAGTCAAAATAAGGAAACCGTGCCTATTCGGCAGGAAATTTGGATGATTTCCCGTCTCAGAGGCACTTGGGGATTTTGCTTGTGGCAAAATCCCCATTCCTTATTTTGGCTGCATTTTCAGTAACAGTTCCTACGGCTCATCCGACGGAAAGGTAAAGGCACCTGCCCCCTGCAGACGCCTGGCGTTCACTAAAGTTCAAGAAACTATCGCGGTGGAGAAGGTGTACATGAACGCCAGCACACCTCATGACGTTGTCGGTAAATTGCCGACAGCGAGGGTGGAGATGGGGCGGATTCTGCAGGGAAGCGGACAGGACGAAGAATCCGCTCCATCCCCTCCCTCGCGTACGCCAATTTCACTACAAATCTCCCCAAATGTAGTATTCTTTAGACGTTCGTCTTTCTTTGTACATTCAATTTTCTGAATATTTCCCTTACAATAGATTTTAAAGGAAGGTGATGCAGATGTCCATAGCAGAGATTCTGGTTATCTCCATCGGCCTATCCATTGATGTATTTGTGGCGGTGGCATATCTTGGGGCGGGTTTTTCGAAGATCCTTGCAAGGAATTTGGCCGGGCTTAGCCTTTTATTTGGCGGGATGCAGCTTGGAGGCCTGATTATCGGCAATCTGGTCACTTTGCTTCCGGCAGTTCCGACAGACCACTCGAAGAATGTGGCTGATGGCTGGGAAGGAATAACGGTACTGATCTTTGCGGGACTTGGAATCTATATGATATGCAAGGGCGTGAAGAGGGAACAGGTCCTGGAACGCCGGAAAGATGCGATCGAATGGAAGACGACGACGGTTCTGGCTCTGGTGACCAGCATAGATGCATTTATGGCAGGCGTAGGGATGGGATTTTTGGATACAGAGGTGATTGCCCAGGCGATCACATTATTTCCGGTAACAGTCCTGCAGGTTATCTTTGGCGTATATGCAGGGTACAGGCTTGGCCTGAAGCACAACAGGCATGCATACTGGATCGGGGGCGCAATGCTTCTTTTGGCCAGCGCGGACGTAGTAATCCACTATTATATATAGATTGAACGAAAGAAGAAGGAGGAAGCATATTATGAGTACATTATCACACAAAGCGGCAAGAGGCGCGTATGGAACCGCGATCGACATGGTGCTAAGGCACATGAATAAGGACAGGGAAAAAGGAATGCTTCAACTGGTGGATCTGACAGAACGCTATATGGGCAGCCATTTTGACAGCAAGAATTATGAGGCTGCGAGGTGTATGATAAAGGATCCTGAGAGTAAATGGATGAAGTATATCAACCGTCTGCTGGACGAGGTGGATCCCTATGTCATCCGCCAGTCGGCCCTGAATCTTGGCTATGAAGCAGGACTTTATGGGACCAAGACCATACGGGAGATGAGAAAAAAGTATGACTGCAATATCCCTTGGCTGATTCTGATGGACCCCACCAGCGCCTGCAATCTGCATTGCACCGGATGCTGGGCAGCAGAATATGGCAACAGGCTGAATCTTACGTTCGATGAATTGGACGGAATCATTACCCAGGGCAAAGAACTGGGGATTTATTTCTATATGTATACCGGCGGAGAGCCGCTGGTACGTAAGGCCGATATTATAAAACTATGCGAGAAGCATAATGACTGTGCCTTCCATGCATTTACCAATGGGACGCTGGTAGACGAGGCGTTTTGCGAGGATATGAGAAGAGTGGGGAATCTTTCCTTGTCTATCAGTCTGGAAGGCTTTGAAGAGGTCAATGATTTTCGCAGAGGGAACGGGGTATTTGACAAGGTAATGCATGCCATGGATCTGCTAAAGCAGTCCGGGCAGATATTCGGGACATCCATCTGCTATACGAGCAAGAATATTGATACGGTGACTTCGGATGAATTCCTGGATCTGATTATAGAAAAAGGCTGCCGGTTTACCTGGTATTTCCACTATATGCCGGTGGGAAACGATGCGGCGCCGGAACTTCTGCCAACGAAGGAGCAGAGGGAGTACATGTACCACAGGATACGGGAAATCCGGGCAATGGAAGGCGGTAAGCCGATCTATGCCATGGATTTCCAGAATGATGGTGAGTTTGTAGGCGGCTGCATTGCAGGCGGACGGAACTATTGTCATATCAATCCCAACGGCGATGTAGAACCGTGTGTATTCATCCATTATTCCAGCGCGAATATCAGGGAAGTCTCTCTGCTGGATGCGCTCAGGCAGCCCTTGTTTATGGCATACAGGGATAATCAGCCATTCAACGGCAATCATCTGCGGCCATGCCCGATGCTTGAGAATCCGGAGATCCTGATGCGTATGGTAAAGGAGACAGGCGCAAAGTCTACGGACCTTAAGTCGCCTGAGACGGTGGAGCATCTGTGCGGCAAATGTCATGAGTATGCCGAGAACTGGAAGGAAACCGCCGAGAAGATATGGGAAGAGAATCCTCATCATAAGATGAATTATGAAAATTATAAGCAGAGCCATAAGTCGGCAAGCTGACCTTTCTTATATCATAGGGAACTCCGTTCCCTATGATATAAGAACCATCCGGGGGATGCGCACTCCGGCGTAAGCCGAAATTGTCGCAGGCGGCCGCCGGAGGCGCGAGAATGTGCAGAGCACATTCTTTGTTCTGCGAGGAAAGAAGGAATCCCCTTGAAGAAAAATAACTGGTGGAAAATCATATTCATTGTAATAGTCCTCATCATCCTCTGTCTGTTATTTGGAGATTCCTTCTTTTCTATACAAAAGGAAATATCGGATACGGCAGGGCAGACAATACTTGGAATCTGCCTTTGCGGCGTATTCTATAACCTATCGGAGGGACTAGTATATGTCTGGCTTGCCAGGAGACATCAGAATGATTTTCATTACAGGGATGGCATCGCCTGCTCTTACTATACTGCGTTTTACCGTACGGTTACCCTTGGAAGCGGGACGGCGGCAGCGACAGTATATTTTTTATATAAGAAAGGGATCCAGGTGCCGGAAGGGGTTGCCATCTGTGCAGTCCAATATGTATTGCAGAGGATTGCGGTGGCTGTGTTTGGAGGGGCAGGATTCCTTTTCTGTGGCCCCTATATGAACCGTTGGTTTGGAGAATACCGCATGGAACTGATTCTGGGCTATGGCCTGACTGCCGTCATCTGTCTGGTCCTGATACTGGCCTGCGTATCCGAACGGTTCCACCGTACGCTGGCATGGCTGGGAAGAAAAGCAGACAGAAAGCACAAATATGAAGATAAGATTATGCAGATGGAAGGCAAAGGCATGCTTCTAAGGCAGGAGACGGCGAACCTTATGAAGGACAGGAGGGATATAATCCTGGTACTGCTGATGGAACTGGTAAAACTGGGCTGCTGGTACGTGATTCCGTATATGATCCTGCACCCTGCGGGATCGGGAATTTTTGAGACGGCCTGCGTCACTTCGCTAATATTGATGCTGGCGGGCATTATTCCCGCGCCTGGCGGGCTTGGCAGCACGGAGGGAGTGTTCATACTGCTGTTTTCCAGGATCGCGGGAGGCATCGAGGCGGCTTCCGCCATGCTGCTCTACCGGTTTGCAACCTATATGGTTCCTTGTGCGCTTGGTGGCATCTGTGTTATAATATTCCACAAATACTGGAAGGCAAATGGTGACAAAGGGTGATTGAATGGAACGTAGAAGCGAAAAGACAAAGGCTTTGCTGGGCGAGGAATTTAAAGAACTGGTGGTGGAAAAGTCTTTTGAAAAAATAACAATTAAGATGATTACGGATGCGGCAGGGGTCATCCGGCCTACTTTTTATAATTATTTTCAAGATAAATATGAGGTCATGGAATGGCTGTTATGGGAAGACGTCTTTCAAAGCGTGACAGAACTTATTTCCATGGATATGGCGCTGGAAGCAATGAAGATGCTGTTCCGCAAGATGGGAGCGGACAAGGCGTATTATAGAAAAGTCTTTGAAGTAGAGGGACAGAATTCTTTTGAAGAGATGCTGTATCAGAGGATCTACGACGTGGCCCGGAAACTGATAGAGAAGCATCCTCTGAAAGTGGAAGAGGACGCGCCCATCATTAGCGAGGAGATATTCTTAAGATTCCAGTCCATCACTTTGGTAAATGGGATCAAATACTGGCTGCTGTATGAAACGGATGAGATATCCGCGGATACGGCGCTTAAGTTTTATGAATTTCTGATGTCCCATTCGCTGTTGGAGATTATCGATGACGATATATTAGGCAGGGTTATTAATTAGGATCATAATTTCTAATTAATGCCTTGTTTTTTTATGTCCCCAATGGTATGATAGTCGAAGTGTAAAAAGCCCTGAAACATTAGGAGAGAAGTGATAGCATGAATCTGTATGACGTAATTATTATAGGCGCGGGTCCCTCCGGGATTTTCTGCGCATATGAATTGATGAGACAAAAACCGGATCTGAAGGTTTTAATGATTGAAAAGGGACGTTCGATCGAGAAGAGACAGTGCCCGAAGAGAAAGACTAAGACTTGCGTGGGCTGCCAGCCCTGCTCTATTACTACGGGATTTGCCGGAGCCGGAGCATTTTCGGATGGTAAATTATCCCTCTCCCCGGACGTGGGAGGAACGCTTCCTGAGATTTTGGGATATGAGAGGGCAGCAGAACTGATCCACGAAGCAGATAACATCTATCTGAAGTTCGGAGCAGATCAGAAGGTCTATGGAATCGAGGATTATGAGGCCATTGAGAATATTCGCGCCAAGGCAATCCGCGCGAACCTGAAGCTGATTGAATGTCCAATCCGCCATCTTGGAACCGAGGAAGGATATAAGATCTATACCAGGCTTCAGGAGCATCTGGAATCCTGCGGCGTTGAGATCAGATTCATGACCATGGTCAAGGATATTATCGTGGAAGACGGCGCTGCAACAGGAGTCGTGACGGATAAGGGCGAAGAATTCTATGCGCCGGAGATTGTGGCGGGAATCGGAAGAGAGGGTTCAGAGTGGTTCTCTCATATCTGCAAGGAGCATGAGATCGAGACGCGCAACGGCACGGTAGATGTAGGCGTACGTGTGGAAGTCCGGGATGAGATCATGAAGGAACTCAATGAGAAGCTTTACGAGGCGAAGCTGGTATATTATACGCCGACGTTTGACGATAAAGTCCGCGTGTTCTGCACCAACCCGTCAGGGGAAGTGGCAACGGAGTATTACGATGACGGCCTGGCAGTGGTAAACGGCCATGCTTATAAATCCAAGGATATGAAGACAAATAATACCAACTTTGCGCTGCTGGTTTCCAAGAATTTTACGGAGCCGTTCAAATCACCCATTGAATATGGCAAGCAGATCGCGCAGCTTGGAAATATGCTGTGCGATGGCAAGATACTTCTGCAGCGCTATGGGGATTTCCGGCGGGGCAGGCGTACTACCGAGGAACGACTGAACCGCAACAACATCGTGCCGACGCTGAAAGACGCTGTTCCGGGAGATCTGTCGTTGGTATTCCCGCACCGGATCATGGTAGCCATTGATGAGATGATCCAGGCGCTTGACAAAGTGACCCCGGGTATCGCTTCCGATGAGACGCTTTTGTATGGCGTGGAAGTGAAGTTCTATTCCAATAAAGTGGTCGTGAATCAGGATTTTGAGACCAGCGTAAAAGGTCTTCGGGCAATGGGCGACGGCGCTTCCATCACCAGAGGGCTTCAGCAGGCATCCGCCAATGGCATAAGTGTTGCAAGAAGCATATTAGCGAAGTAGAGACAGGTAAGAATAGAAAAGGGGGCATAATGCTTCTGATAATGTTATGGCCCCTTTTGACGTTATTTTTTTACATTTGGGTTGTATATAGAGTAAAAAAAATATATAATAGTAAAGATGTGAATGCTGATAGTGCAAAAAAATCGGTAAATATGGCAAATGATTTGAAGGAGAAGTATTGCTATGGGAAAATATTTTGGAACGGACGGATTCCGCGGGGAAGCCAATGAGGTATTGACGGTTGAACATGCATTCAAAGTGGGAAGGTTTCTTGGATGGTATTATGGCCAGGATCATAAGGCCAAGGTCGTGATCGGAAAGGATACCAGAAGAAGCAGCTACATGTTCGAGTATGCGCTGGTTGCGGGACTAACGGCATCCGGGGCAAATGCGTATCTGCTCCACGTTACGACGACGCCAAGCGTATCTTATGTGACAAGGACGGAGAATTTTGACTGTGGAATCATGATTTCCGCCAGCCACAATCCTTTCTATGATAATGGGATCAAGGTGATCAACGGAAAAGGACATAAGTTGGAGGCAGAAGTAGAAGAAAAGATAGAACGTTATATAGATGGCGAGATGGGCGAGCTGCCGCTTGCCAAGAAGGAAGAGATCGGCCGTACCGTAGACTATGCGGCAGGAAGAAACCGTTACATAGGCTATCTGATCTCCTTGGCTACCCGGTCATTTGAAGATAAGAAGGTGGGCCTGGACTGTTCCAACGGAAGCGCGTTTGCCATTGCAAAGAGCGTTTATGATGCATTGGGGGCAAAGACTTTTGTGATCAACTGCGAGCCCGACGGCACCAATATCAATACGAACTGCGGCTCCACCCATATTGAGGTGCTCAAGGAGTATGTAAAGGCAAATCATCTGGATGTGGGATTCGCATTTGATGGAGACGCAGATCGATGCATCGCGGTGGACGAGAACGGCAATGTGATAGATGGCGATTTGATCTTATATATCTGCGGCAAGTATATGAAGGAAAACGGACGCCTCAACGGAGATACCATTGTCACTACGATCATGTCCAACCTGGGGTTATACAAAGCCTGTGACAAGGTAGGCTTGAAATATGAGAAGACTGCCGTGGGCGATAAGTATGTCTATGAAAATATGGTTCAGAATAACTTCTCTCTCGGAGGGGAACAGTCCGGACATATCATTTTCAGCAAGCATGCAACCACGGGAGACGGCATCCTGACCTCCCTTATGATCATGGAAGTCATGCTGGAGAAGAAGTTAAGTCTTGCCAAGCTTGCCGAGGATGTGAAGATCTATCCGCAGCTGCTTCAGAATGTGCGGGTGGCAGATAAGAAGACGGCAAGGGAGAATCCTAAGGTCATGAAAGCAATCGACGCAGTGGCAGAGGCGCTGGGAGATGACGGACGCATCCTGGTAAGGGAGAGCGGAACCGAGCCGGTGATCCGGGTAATGGTGGAAGCGGCCACGGATGAACTTTGCGCCAAATATGTGGGCCAGGTAGTCGATGTGATCAAGGCACAAGGACTGGTAGTTCAGTAGGCTATGAAAGCATAAAAAGTGAACAAAAGGGTTCCGCTCTAGATGGAGTGGAACCCTTTTCCTATGATTTCGCTGGTATTGGAGATAAGAAGGAATGCGTCCGGCGCATTTTCCTTAATAAAATTCCTGAGTTTGACGGCCTCGATCCGATTAAGCGCTGTAAAGATGATATACTTATCCTCGCCGGAGAATGCGCCTTGGGCAAGAACAATGGTGGCGCTTCGGTGCAAGTCATCCTTGATAAAGTCGCAGATCGCCTTGGGACTTGTGCACACTACGTTGAAATACTTGGATAGATTCAAACTTTCAATAAAGCCGTCAATCATAAAGGAGCGGACGGCAAGTCCCAGAAAAGAATAAAGCCCGGTCTCGATATCGAATACGAAGCAGCCGGCAATGGTAATAATAAAGTCAGTGATCAAAAGAGCCTTTCCAATATCAGTGCTGGTATATTTTTTCATGATCATGGCAATGATATCCGTTCCCCCGCTGGATGCGCCGATATTAAAGAGTACTGCGGAGCCAAGGGAAGGAAGCGCGATGGCAAAAGCCAGTTCCATCACCGGCTGATCGGTAAGCGGCTGATTCAATGGATACAGCCGTTCCAATACGGATAAGGTGACAGACAAAAGGATGCTGCAGTAGGCTGTCTTTTCCGCGAATTTCTTGCCAAGGATCACGAAGCCGACGGCAAGAAGCACCATGTTGGCGATAAACGTAAAATCGCTGGCAGAGATCCGGCCTGTCTTCGCTACCAGGACCGCAAGTCCCGTGATTCCGCCAAACGTAAAGTTGTTGGCGAATTTAAAGAAGTAGATGCCTACTGCCATAATAATGGTACTGAAGGTTAATAAGAAGAAACTTTTTAATTTTGATTTCATAATTCCCTCCTTTGTCTGCATTGTAAATCTGCCGTGTAGAAATGTCAACGAATTCATGCTATATTGGAAGAAGAATAATGTAAGCAAGGAGATGGAAAAGTAGTCCTACGTTTCTCCGAAGGCGAATCTGTATACAGAGATGTTCAGCATAAAACTGCTGATGAATTCCTGACGGTCAGCAACCTTGCAGGAATCGCATTTGGGAATGCGGGTACGGGCGCTGTCCATGCAATGTCCTATCCGCTGAGCGGTGTCTGCCATTGCAGCAGATGGCAGAAATATACAGAAGGCTATATTAGTCCATTATTGCATTAGAAAAACATTAATTACACATAATATCCTCCATGAAGGAGGAGATAAGCGATGTATAAGTATTTACCGATTACGGATGTATACGCAAGAGAAATCTTAGATTCCCGCGGGAATCCGACTATAGAAGTGGAAGTGCTGGCAGGGGACGAATACCTGGGAAGGGCCAGTGTGCCGTCCGGCGCGTCTACCGGGCAGTATGAGGCAGTAGAACTCAGGGATAGGGAAGAGCGGTATGGCGGCCTTGGAGTGGAAAGGGCGGTAGACCATGTGAATGCCAAGATCGCTCCGGCAGTGATCGGCGTGAATGTATTTGAACAGCCGGCCCTTGACGCCATCCTGCTGCAGCTGGATGGTACCCAGAATAAGTCTCATCTCGGCGCCAATGCTATGCTGGGAGTGTCCATGGCAGCAGCCAGGGCAGCGGCAGGCGCGCTGCATATGCCGCTGTATGCTTATCTGGGAGGTACCAATGCCAAGAAGATGCCGGTGCCAATGATGAACATCATGAATGGCGGCAAGCATGCGGATAATACTATTGATATCCAGGAATTCATGATCATGCCCACCGGTGCGTGCTGCTTCAAGGAAGGTCTTAGAATGTGCGCTGAGATATACCACGTATTGAAGAAACTCTTAAAAGACCAGGGATACAGTACGGCGGTGGGAGATGAAGGCGGATTCGCGCCGAATCTTCCGGATGCCAAGGAAGCCCTGCGGTTCATCACGGAGGCCATCACAAAGGCCGGATATAAGCCGGGAGAAGACATTGTCATAGCGCTGGACGTAGCGGCCACGGAATTGTATGACAAGAGTTTCAAGAAATATGTGTTTGAAGGCGAAGGCAGGATGCACGGCCATAAAGTCATCCGATCAGTGGAAGAACTGATTGATTATTATGAAGAACTTGCGGAAGAATTCCCGATTGCCTCCATCGAAGATCCTTTGGATGAAGAGGACTGGGAAGGATGGGAACTACTGACCACCAGGATGGGCTTGGATACGCAGCTGGTGGGGGATGATCTGTTTGTCACCAACACCAGAAGGCTTAAGAAGGGAATTGAACGGGAAGTGGCCAATGCCATCCTGATCAAGGTTAATCAGATTGGAACGCTCACAGAAGCATTCGATGCGATTGAGATGGCTCAAAAGGCAGGCTACAAGACGGTCGTATCCCACCGCTCCGGCGAGACCGCTGATCCTATCATAGCAGACATCGCAGTCGCGTTTAATGCCGGACAGATCAAGACCGGGGCTCCTTGCCGGTCGGAACGGGTGTCCAAATACAACCAGCTGCTCAGGATTGAAGAGCGTCTGGGAGATATGGCAGTATATGAGGATCCTTTTGGAACTTCGGACGTGCTGTAAGATTTTCGGTTTTCTTTAGATTTCTTTTAGAAATCTTTTATGCAACATAAAGAAAATCTTAAAATTTAGAGCGTAAGATGAGAGCCAGGAGGTGTTGATATGCATATGATTTCGGTAATCATACCATGTTTTAATGAAGAAGAGGCACTGCCGGTCTATTATGAAGCCATGACCAAAGTTATGGAACAGATGGATATGGCAGAATTCGAATTGCTATTTGTAGATGACGGTTCTACCGACCGCACGCTTGGAATATTAAAGAGTTTAAATAAAAGGGATGAACGGTGCAGGTATCTGTCCTTTTCCAGGAATTTTGGGAAAGAGGCGGCTATCTATGCCGGCCTTGGCAATGCGAAGGGGGATTATGTGGCCATTATGGATGTGGACTTGCAGGACCCTCCGTCGCTGCTGCCCAAGATGTACGAGATTTTGGAAAATGAAGAATATGACAGCGTGGCAACCAAGCGTTCCACTCGGACAGGAGAGCCAAAGATCCGGTCTTTCCTGTCCGAAAGTTTTTATAAGTTTATCAACCGGATCTCAAAGACGGAGATTGTAAATGGCGCGCGGGATTATCGGCTGATGAAGCGCAAGATGGTGGATGCGGTGTTGGAAATGAGCGAGTACAACCGTTTTTCGAAAGGCATCTTCCAATGGGTAGGATTCCGTACCAAGTGGCTGGAATATGAAAATGTTGAACGGGCGGCAGGGGAGACCAAATGGTCCATGCGCAAACTATTCCTGTATTCCCTGGAGGGAATTACCGGGTTCTCGGTGGCGCCGCTCTCCCTGGCCTCGATCGCGGGAGTTCTGTTCTGCCTGATATCGTTTTTGATGATCGTAGTAATAGTTGTTCGGACGCTGATCTGGGGAGACCCTGTATCAGGCTGGCCGTCCTTAGTGTGCATCATTTTTATGGTGGGCGGCATCCAGTTATTCTGTACGGGGATCGTAGGGCAGTATCTGTCTAAGACGTATCTGGAGACGAAGCACCGCCCAATATTCATTCTGAAGGATTCCAGCGAGGACAAGGACGGAGGGGCATTATGATCCGCTCCAGGCTGAAATGGTACGTGCTGTTTGCGGGAATCACGCTGCTTTTGTGCTGGGTGTTCGTGGGACAGTATGGCATTTTCGGCTCTAAGGTAGACTGGATCAGCCAGCACAGCGTAATTCCGGACTACTTCCGTCAGCAGTTTTATGAGACCGGCAGTCTATTCCCGGAATTTGCCATGAATCTTGGCGGCGGCCAGAACATATACAATTTTGCGTATTATGGGCTTTACAATCCGGTAATACTTCTATCCTATGCGCTTCCCTTTGTGAAGATGGGCGACTATGTGATGGCAGCCAGCATCATCAGCCTGATAGCGGCAGTCTGTCTTCTCTACGAGTGGCTGGATAAAAGAGGGTTTCAAAGAAGCGTCTGTGTCGCGGTAACGATGCTGTATCTGCTTGCTTCCCCTATGATATTTCATTCTTACAGCCAGGTGATGTTTGTCAATTATATGCCCTTTTTATGCATGGCATTTTTGGGGGTAGATGCTTATTTTGAAAAGAGAAGATGCGGGCTTTATATTGCAGGGGTATTCCTGATGATCATGAGTAGTTTCTATTTTAGCATTGGAGGAATGCTCTCTCTGGTAATATATGGGATGCATAGATATTTTGAGGCGAAGAGATTTGTATTTCGGACGTTCTTTAAGGATGGCATCCGGTTTCTCATGCCAATGCTGTCAGCCGTGCTTCTGGGCGGCCTCCTTTTGGTTCCGGCGGCTATGGCCCTTGGCGGAGGCAGGGGAGGAAAGGAAAGCATGAGTCTGGCATCCCTGTTGATGCCGCAGGCTCCGATATACCGTTTCGTATATACGCCTTATGGCATGGGCCTTACTACCATTGCCATAACCATGCTGATTACCAGCCTGACTTATAAAAGAACCAGCGAGCGAGTGCTTTCTTATGGATGCGCCCTGGTGTTTGCCATACCAATGTTCGCCTACCTTCTAAACGGAGGACTGTATATCCGCGACAAAGTATTCATTCCGTTTCTTCCGCTGATCTGCTACATGATGGCTGTCTACCTGAAGAAACTTGGAAATAGAGAGATTTCTTTTATAAAAGGGATAGCGCCTTACCTGATCACAATCCTGCTTTTATATCTGGGAAGAGGACAGGAAGAATACGAAGGATACTGGCAGTTTGTCATGGCGGATGGAATACTTATGGCGGTCCTGTTCGTTTTCTATTATTACAAGGACAGGAGGCTGCCGTCAGTATTAATCCTGATACCATCGCTTGCGTTTTTGATCCTGTTTAACGGAGTATTTCATAAGATATCCAGGCAGATTGAAGATGGGGATTTCTATCAGAAAGTTACGGATTCTAAGATTGCCCGGGAGATCGAAGAGATTCAAAAGGATGACCCGGGCTTCTACCGGATTGAGCAGGCGGGGGACGAAGAGGAGAATGCGGCTGACCTAAACCGGATCCACAGTATGGAGCAGAATGTTTCCTCCATCTATTCTTCGGCATATAACACAGCTTATGATGAATTCCGTAAGAAAACGTATCAGGTGGAGCAGCCGTATAGGAACAGCCTGATGCAGTCTGTCTCCCGGAATCCGCTATACCGTTCCTTTATGGGCGTCAGATACGTGATTGGGGATCAGGCACCGTTAGGATATGAACTGGTGAAGTCATCGGAAGGGGTGAAGATTTACCGGAACACCAAGGTTTCGCCTGTTGCCTATGCTACGAACCGTTATATATCCCGGAAGGAGTATGATAAACTGACATTTCCCTATAACCAGATGGCGCTTACGGAATATGCCGTGGTGGAGCAAGGCGTAGGGGAGCAGGAAGTCAAGGAGGCGGGACAGATGGCCGGAGGGGCAAAAGAGAAAGATTTTGCCATCCCGGAACTGAAAAGAGAATGCCTGAAGATTAAGAAAAATGCCAGCGGCTACCACATAGAGGCGGATAAGGCAGTCACGATAAAGGTTCCGATATCCGGGCCGGAAGAGGGAGACAACATCCTCTTTCTCCAATTCAAAGTCAACAATGGCCAACCCAATAAGGACGTGGCGATCTGGCTGGAAGGCGTAAGGAATAAGTTGTCTTCCAGAGAGCATGTCTACTATAATGGAAATACGACCTTTACCTATACAGTGGAACTGGCCCAGGGGCAGCAGGATGCCTCTTTGAAATTAGGAAAAGGGGTCTACGATATCACAGATATTACCTGCTATGGAATGAGTTGGGATGAAGAGGCCGGGAAGAATCTGTATCAGTCTGTGTTCGAGGCTGATAAGAAACGGACGAAAGGGAATCGGATTGCGGGAACTATCCAGGCGAAGGAAGATGAATATTTCATTACTACGATTCCATATGACAAAAACTTTGACGTTACGGTGGATGGGAAGAAGACCAGGGCCAGGAAGGTCAATACGGCATTTCTCGGATTTCCCATAAGCGAAGGACAACATCAGATCGAGATTGTCTATCATGCCCCGGGCGCTGGCTTTGGTAAGTTCCTGTCGCTTTTGGGGGCTTTCATGGCAGCAGCCCTGGTGATCACATCCAGAATCTTCCTTAAATAGCCCAGATTTTCCTTGCTATATCTTGTCTCCTGTGCTAGAATAAATATGGTTTATCCGCAGGAGGTGTAAAAAGTGGAGATAGTAAAGACGATTTTAATGATCATATTTGCAATAGACTGTATCGCGTTAACGGCAATCGTGTTATTGCAGGAAGGTAAGTCAGCGGGGCTTGGTACCATCAGCGGTATGGCTGATACTTACTGGGGGCGGAACAAAGGCCGTTCTATGGAGGGCGCGCTGGTGAAGTCAACGAAGTTCCTGGCGATTCTGTTTATTGTACTGGCAGCAGTGTTGAATTTAAAAGTATTTGCATAAGATAAAGCATATTTTTATGAGAATGGTGGGACACTCCTGTATGGGAGTGTCTCTTTGTATATAAGATGGAGGACTTGTAAGAGATGGACAAGACAATTGAAAAAAGAAAAAAGGTCATCTATGACTTGATCTGTGATGATTTATACGTGCCAATGAAGTTCAAAGAACTTGCCATGCTTCTGCAGGTTCCAAAAGATCAGAGGAATGAATTCAGGGAGATTCTTGAGACCCTGGAGGCAGAAGGCAAGATCTACCTTTCACAGAAAGGAAAGTACTTAAAAGGAGAGGCTAAGAGGATTCAGGGCGTTTATCGGGCCAGCCTGAAAGGGTTTGGATTCGTTACGGTTCCAGGTGAGGCTTCAGACATATTTGTGGCGGAAGAAGATGCGGGCGGGGCTTTTGAAGGCGACCAGGTAGAACTCGTCATAACGAAGGAGCCTCAGGGCAGAAGCCGGGAAGGCAAGATCGTAAGAATCCTCTCCAGAGGAATCACCCATCTGGTAGGGCTGTATCAGGGGAACCCGAATAAGAGTTTTGGATTCGTCAAGCCTGATAACCAGAAGTTTCCGCATGATATCTTTGTGCCAGTGGAGAAGGCCAATGGCGCTGTGCAAGGGCATAAAGTCGTGGTGGAATTGACTTCTTACGGCGGACCGCAAAAGAAGCCTGAGGGGAAAGTGGTTGAAATTATCGGCCATATCAATGATCCTGGCACAGACATCCTGTCGATCGTGAAGGGATATGATCTGCCGGTGGAATTCTCGGAAAAGATATTAAACCAGGCGCAGCGTGCGGCCAGAGACGTATCCGATGCCGACAGGGCAGGGAGAAAGGATATCCGGGACTGGCAGATGGTGACGATCGACGGAGAGGATGCCAAGGATCTGGATGACGCAGTATCCGTGGTTAAGAATGGGGAGAACTATATCCTGGGGGTTCATATCGCGGATGTGACCAACTATGTCCAGGAGAACAGCGCAATCGACCGGGAGGCGCTTGAGCGGGGTACCAGCGTGTATCTGGTAGACCGGGTAATCCCGATGCTGCCCCATGCCCTTTCCAATGGCATCTGCTCTTTGAATGCGGGAGAGGACAGGTTGGCCCTCAGCTGCATCATGACGGTAAATCCTAAGGGCATGGTGATAGCCCATGAGATAGCGGAGACCGTCATTCATGTGGACGAAAGAATGAGTTATACAAGCGTCAAGAAGATTCTGGAGGACCGGGACGCAAACGAGATAAAAAGGTATGAGAAGCTGGTGCCTATGTTTGAACGGATGCAAGAACTTTCTGGCATCCTGCGGGAACAGAGGAAAAGGCGGGGATCGATTGATTTCGACTTCCCGGAGACGAAGATGGTGCTGGATGAGAATGGAAAGCCAGTGGAAATCCGTCCATACGAGCGGAATGTAGCAACCAAGATGATTGAGGATTTCATGCTTCTTGCCAACGAGACGGTGGCGGAAGATTATTTCTGGCAGGAACTTCCTTTCGTTTACCGTACCCATGAGGCGCCGGATGACGATAAGATCCGCACGCTGGCGACATTTATCAATAATTTTGGATATTCTATGCATGTGGGAGCCAACGAAGTAAAGCCTAAGGAAGTGCAGAAACTGCTGGGCAAGGTGGAGGGGACTCCTGAGGAGGCCCTGATCAGCAGACTGGCGCTTCGTTCTATGAAGCAGGCCAGATATACGCCGGAGAATACCGGGCATTTTGGCCTTGCTGCCAATTATTATACGCATTTCACCTCGCCGATCAGGCGTTATCCAGATCTTCAGATCCACCGGATCATCAAGGATAATCTGCGGGGGCGGATGGACGCAAAGAGAATAGAGCATTACCAGGGGATACTCCCGGAAGTGACCAAGCACTCCAGCGAGATGGAGCGCAGGGCAGACGAGGCCGAGCGTGAAACCATCAAGCTTAAAAAGGTAGAGTATATGCAGGCGCATATCGGAGAAGTGTTTGAAGGCGTGATATCCAGCATTACAAAATGGGGAATGTATGTAGAACTCCCTAATACGGTCGAAGGCCTGGTTCATGTCATCAACATGGTGGATGACCATTACGAGTATCAGCAGGAGCGGTACGAGATGGTGGGAACCCGCAGGCATAAGGTATATAAGCTGGGCCAGAAGATATCCGTCCGCGTAATGGATGCGGACAGGCTTCTTAGGACCATTGATTTTGAGATTGCAGATGAAGGAGAGTTGGAAGATGGCGAAGATGAATGGTAAGATGATAGCCAATAATAAGAAGGCATACCATGATTATTTCATTCTGGAGAACTATGAGGCCGGCATTGCCCTGCATGGGACTGAAGTAAAGTCCCTCCGCATGGGCAAATGCAGCATCAAAGAGGCATTTATCCGCGTTGAGAATGGCGAGGTATATATCTATGGAATGCATATCAGCCCTTATGAAAAGGGAAATATATTCAATAAAGATCCTTTGCGGGTACGCAAGCTTCTCTTACATAAGTCGGAGATCAATAAACTTCTTGGCAAGACTAAGGAGAAGGGTATTGCAATTGTGCCTCTTAAGGTGTACTTTAAAGGAAGCCTGGTAAAAGTCGAGATTGGGCTTGCAAAAGGCAAGAAACTATATGACAAGAGACAGGATATTGCCAGGAAGGACCAGCAAAGGGAAGCGCAGAGAGACTTCAAGGTCCGGAATCTGGGTTAGGAGGAAGAAGATGGTACCTAGAAGCAAGGAAGAATTAAGAAATATGGTTTCTCAGACGACAATAGAGACTTACGAAGAACTGACTCCCCAACTGATACAATTGATCGACCAGACCAAGCATGATGAATCATTGACGGAGGCCCAGAAGCAGGACGAGATATCCTTGCACATGATGGGATATATAAAGTCATGCACCAATGAAATCATAATCGAAGTTCTTGCTGAGATATTGGGATTGGAAGATTCACAATAAATATACTAGAAGAAAAAGGAGAAATAGAAATGGCTTATTGTGTAAAATGTGGAGCGAAAGTGAACGACGGTGTGCAATACTGCCCGCAGTGCGGCGCAAAGATTCCGGTGATGCCGGGGGCAGGCCAGCAGCAGGACAGCCAGCAGGATTATTCATATCAGCAGAATGGCCAGCAGGGCTATACATACCAGCAGAACAGTCAGCAAGGCTATACAGGCCAGCAAGGGAAATTCTTCCAGCAGGAGGATGTACGCCAGAATAAGGTAATGGGGGTCTTGTCATATCTCGGAATTTTGGTATTCGTACCGCTTATTGCTGGAAATAAGCAGTCTCCCTATGTTAGATTCCATACCAATCAGGGACTGGTGCTTTTCATTGCGTCTGTAATTGTAGAACTGCTGGACGGCAGATGGATCTGGGGATTCCATTCTATGATCAATTTCGGGGGCAGCTGGTTTTCCTGGATCTTTGACATCTGCAGCCTGGTATTGTTTGTATTTATGATCGTTGGAATTGTGTATGCATGCAAAGGAGAAAGAAAAGAATTGCCGGTGATCGGCCAGATAAAAATATTAAAGAATTAAGGCTTGAAAATCAAGGCAGCCGCCATCAATCAGATGATGCGCGGCTGCCTTTTTATATTAATATTCAGGATGTTTATATGAAAAAGGGGAAATTCCCCTGAGAGCGTGGGACCTGGTCCCTCTATATTAAAAGTTATTCAATCGTAATTAATTTTGGCTGCTCTTCCTGCTTCTGAATCTCTTTCGGGAACTGAAGCCTGAGGATTCCATCTTTAAATGCTGCCTTAATGTCCTCCTGAGTCAGGGCATCGCCTACATAAAAACTTCTGTTGCAAGTTCCGGTATAGCGTTCCTTGTGGATGCAGTTTCCTTTGGCATCCTTTTCTTCCTTGGATTCGCTCTTATTGGCGGTGATTGTAAGATAGCCGTCTTTTAAGTCTGCCTTAATGTCTTCTTTGGCATATCCCGGAAGTTCCATCTCTATAATGTAACTGCCATCCTTGTCATGAATGTCTGTCTTCATGATCTGTGAAGATGAGTTGTCATATGGACGGGTAAAGAATGGATCCTTGAACATATCATCGAATAAATTGTTAAAACCTCTGTTTGCAAGTAACATAAGTCATTCCTCCTTGATTTATCTTTATTTTTGATTTGTTTTATTTGTTATAGTTATTATATAACACGAATTGTTAGCACTGTCAAGTATTGAGTGCTAAAAATATAGAAAAATTTTTGGGATTTCGTCTTTGATAGTCATGAGGGCTTTACAAGAGCCTTTCGCAGACAATTTGGAATGAGTCCAAACGAATAAAAGAAAACCACGCCGCCTATTCCGGAAGAATATAAGGAATTCTAAGCGGTATGGGTCCCGGCATACAGGCGCAGGGAAGAATATGTGCCATCGGACTAGGCGAAGGCAGAAGAGTATGATAGAATGCCCTGCTTCTTGCATATTGCGCGGTTTCGCTGGTGATATAAGGAAATTGGGATTAAGATTTGACATTTGGGGCAATGCTATATATAATGATAACGGCAAGAGATGTCTGCGAGCCAGTAGTACAGCGAATGATCAGGGCTTGTACTGGTTTCGACGGGGGTCTGGAAGTTGGAGAAGCCATCCGTAGCGGGACACTACGTTAAAAGTTCCAATTAAATATAAACGCAGACAATAGAGAATTAGCGTACGCTGCCTAATTAGGCGGCAGTCGGCCCCGGATCTTCCGCCGTCTGGGTCACCGGCTTCAAACAGGCGGAGCACTTCGTTTCCAAAGCTTTGAGGGAATGGAAGAACTTATGAAGCTACTAAAGTCGGCAGCCTGTCATTAGGCGGCTGATGGAGGGAATGTCAATATAATGACTGTGATGGGAGATGCTTTGATGGATGGGCTTTCGGACGCGGGTTCAACTCCCGCCAGGTCCACTAAAAAACGCCGTAGTTACGGCGCTTTTTTTATGTAATAATATAAGCATTAGATCTGAGCCAGGAAATCACTAAAGATCTTGCAATGCAGTTCCTCATCAAGCGACAGCCGGGCAAGCATCTTCGATACAAGCGGATCCTTGATTTCTTGCGCCTGTTTTGCATATGCCTTGGCGGCAAACCGCTCAGATTCGGCATTCTTAGACAACAGCGTCTGAACGTCGCAGCTATAGTCTACCATATCGCCGCACCAGTACGATTCGGGATCTGAGGAGCGGCATTCCGGCTGAGCCCCAAGCAGGGTGATGAGTTGGCCGAGTATGGAGAAATGATGCTGTTCCACTACGGCCATCCGTTGGATCAGCCGCCGGATGCCTTGATAATCGTTGCTGATCGTCCAGGACTGGAACAGGTATTGGTGCACGGTCGTCATCTCGCTGGCAGCAGAGGCAAAGTCAGGCATAAGAATATGCGCATAACGCAAGTTCTTTTCCGAGACAGCGACGTTAGGATACCAATTGGAGTGAATGACTGGAATAGAGTTTGGATTTGCGTGGATATTGTATCGAATATTGCTCATAATACATCCTCCTAAAAATCTATTAATATAATTACCACTTTATGAAATATGGCGTGAGTATAGAACCGGCCGGCCAACACCATTAGTAAAGGCGTAAGAGGGCTTGAGTCTGAAGAATGCCGGAATATGGATGTAACTATGCTTCGATATATGCTTGACAGTTATCTGGATCTTAGGTTCTGAAAGTGCAGGGATTACATTTAGATTGGAATTTTATGGAATTCAGGGTATACTATAGATAGGAACAATAATCGGTGCAGCAGGAATGAGGAAGGGAGTGGGCAGTATGACAGAAAATGTAATTATTACGATTGGACGCCAGTACGGAAGCGGAGGACGGGAAATTGGGATCCGGCTTGCCAAAAAACTGGAGATTCCTCTCTATGACCACAATCTGGTGGCAATGGCGGCGAAGGAACTGGGCATCAGCGAAAAGGAAGCCAAGGAAGCCGATGAGACGGCTCTGGAAGGATTTCTGTCCTCCTATATAGTAGGCCCCGGCGATTATACGGCCTATATGAATGCGGAAGACTATATGCGACCCTTAAGCGACCGGGTATACCGCACGCAGTCTGAGATCATAAAGAGGCTGGCAGACAGAAGTCCCTGCGTCATCGTCGGACGGTGTGCGGATTATATCTTAAGCGACTGCCCCAAATGCATCAGCGTATTCATCTGCGCGGATAAAGAAGACAGAATCCGCAGAATAGCGGCCCTCAGAGATCTGCCTGAGAGAAAGGCGGCAGAAAAGATTAAGAAGGTTGACAGGGAGAGAAGATATTATTACGAGTCCAATACCGGAGAAGAGTGGGGCAAATCAGGCACATACCAGGTGGTATTGAATGTAAGCCTGACCGGTATCGATAAGGCGGTGGATATGCTGGCTGCCCTGTTTAATGGGCTATGTGATTAGTAGGCATATTGGCGCCTGCCGCTTGCTTAAGACAGATGTCATGCAAAAAGGAACTGCTGCTTATTCTGCGGCAGTTCCTTTTGAAGTTGTGGATGGTCTGCTAACCAAAAAGTTTCTTGTCGAACTCCGGATTTGCATAATAATAGTTCTTTGCATCCAGTCTGTCCTTGGTCTTTTCCAATGCTTCTCCGAAACGCTGGAAGTGAACCACCTCTCTTGCGCGTAAGAACCGGATCGGATCTTTGATCTCCGGATCATCAACGACTCTTAAGATATTGTCATAAGTGGTCCTTGCCTTCTGCTCGGCAGCCAAGTCTTCGAACAAGTCAGTGATTGCATCGCCTTTGGATTGGAATTCGCAGGCATTAAATGGAATTCCGCCTGCAGCTTGCGGCCATAATCCGGAAGTATGATCGATGTAATAAGCATCAAATCCTGCTGTCTTAGCATCTTCCAGAGACATATCCTTGGTCAGCTGATAGATGATCGCGCAGACAATCTCCAGATGCGCCAGTTCCTCCGTACCGATATCGGTCAGAAGTCCGGCTACTTCCTTGCATGGCATGGTGTAACGCTGGGAAAGATATCTCATAGAGGCAGCTAATTCGCCGTCGGGCCCGCCAAACTGACTGATGATCAATTGTGCTGTCTTAGGGCAGGTCTTTGATATCTTAACCGGGTATTGCAGTCGTTTTTCATAAGTCCACATTAAATATGCCCTCCTTCCCAAGGAGTCGGCCCTTCCGCCCAGGAATGATATTCACATGAGCAGTCCAGAGTCAGAGGTCCGAATTCCTTCGCATATTTCTGCATCAGTTCCTTCCTCTTGGATGCGGCCTGCTGGAAATCAGACTTGGCGATTGAATCCATCGGATGGGTATCCAGATATAAGGTCAGGTCATTGAATACGAAACTGATCTCGTTGATCTTCTGCAGTAATGCATGTCTATCTTCCATCAATGCCACCTCCCATAAAGAAAGGAAGGTCCAGTTCCTTGAAGACCGTTCCTCTTGCTAAAGCCTCTTCAGGTTCATACAGCTGTCCATATATCTGCATGGGAATAGCAGCCATTGCCAGGACGCAAGTACATTCCTGACGGGTGTTCTGCTGGTTTTTGTCCATAAAGATCGACTCCTTTCTAGCCAAAGTGGCTTGTATATTGCTATACACTACTATTATCCCCGACGCAAGGCATGTTTTATGTTATAATATAAATGGTAATTTCACAAAGACGACATATTTCTTTGGTATGATTTAAGAAAAGTAATGGAACATCTTTGGATGGAGGTTATGTCATATGGAAAAAATTAAAATTTTGATCGTAGATGATGAGAGCAGGATGCGCAAGCTGGTAAAAGATTTCCTTGGGCGGGAAGGCTATCTCGTCCGGGAGGCAGGAGATGGCATGGAGGCCTTGGAAATCTTCTACGAGGAGAAGGATATTGCGCTGATCATCCTGGATGTCATGATGCCAAGGATGGACGGATGGCAGACTTGCAGGGAGATCCGGCAGTCTTCCCAAGTGCCGATCATCATGCTGACGGCCAGATCAGAGGAGCATGACGAATTGCAAGGATTCGAGCTGGGTGTGGATGAATATATCTCTAAGCCTTTCAGCCCGAAGATCCTGGTTGCCAGGGTAGAAGCGATTCTAAGGAGGTCTCACGCGATTGGAACAGGGGATGTGATCGATGCGGGCGGAATTATAATAGACAAGGCGGCCCATCAGGTTAAGATTGACGATACAGAGATTGATTTAAGTTTTAAAGAATTCGAACTCCTGGCCTACTTTGTAGAAAACCAGGGAATCGCCCTGTCCCGGGAGAAGATATTGAACAATGTGTGGAATTATGACTATTTCGGGGATGCAAGGACGATCGACACCCATGTAAAGAAGTTAAGAAGCAAGCTGGGCGACAAGGGAAACTATATCAAGACAATCTGGGGCATGGGTTATAAATTCGAGGTAGAGGCATGATGAAGCATTCAATCAAGCGGCAGATGATTACGGTCTTTATTGGCCTGCTGGCATCCATGGTCCTAGTGCTTCTGATCATTAACGTCAGTTTTCTGGAACCATATTATATCAGCAACAAAGAGACGCAATTTATAGATATGTATGAAAAACTAAGCCAGTGTATGGAGAAGGGCACGATGGAGGACAAGGAAGTGTCTGTGAAAATGATCCATTTGGCGGAGAAGAACAATATATCATTCCTGATCGTAAATGATACCACAGGAAAAGGATATACCAATGTCTATGACTCGGATATGCTAGTAAACCAGCTGAGAGGATATTCGCTGAACCAGGCGCAGAAGGGGAGCAAGATTCTGGAAAGCACAAAGGAGTATCAGATCAGCCAGTCTTTCGACCCGTGGAACCAGACGGATTATATAGAGATGTGGGGAAGTTTTGACGACGGAAGCAGATTCCTGCTGCGCAGCCCGCTGGAAAGCATCAAAGAAAGCGCCGCCGTTTCCAACCGATTCCTGATCTATATTGGCAGCCTTCTGATTCTGATATCCGTGGTTCTTGTATGGTACTTTTCGAAGCGGCTTACAGATCCGATTCTGGAACTGGCGGTCCTGTCCGAGAAGATGGCAGATCTGGATTTTGACGCCAAGTATACCAGTGGAGGCAGCAATGAGATTGGGGAATTAGGAGCCAATTTTAACCGAATGTCAGAGCGGCTTGAGAGCACTATATCTGAACTGAAAAAGGCAAATAACCGTTTGCTGGAAGATATTGAGCAGAAGGATAAGCTGGAGAAGATGCGCAACGAGTTCCTGGGAAATGTCTCCCATGAATTAAAGACGCCTATCGCCCTGATCCAGGGATATGCGGAAGGGCTGAGGGAAGGAGTCAATGAAGACGCGGAAAGCAGGGAATTCTACTGTGACGTCATCATGGATGAAGCGGCGAAGATGAACCAGATGGTTAAGAATCTGCTGACGCTGAATCAGCTGGAGTTTGGCGATGAAGACATCGTGTTCGAGCGGTTTGATCTGACGGAACTTGTAAGAGGCGTTATCCAGAGCATGGAGATCCTTGCCCAGCAGGCGGAGGCAAAGGTCATCTTCCGGCAGCAGGAGCCAGTGTATGTGTGGGCGGATGAATTCAAGGCAGAGCAGGTAGTACGCAACTATATGAGCAATGCCTTCCATCATGTGGGAGGTGAGAAGGTAGTAGAGGTCAAGATGCTCTCAGATGGGGAGAAGGCAAGAGTAAGCGTATTTAATACAGGCGCTCCGATCCCGGAGGAAGATGTTGCGCATATCTGGGACAAGTTTTATAAGGTAGATAAGGCACATACCAGGGAATATGGAGGGAATGGCATCGGCTTGTCGATTGTAAAGGCGATCATGGAGTCTCTTCACCAGAAGTACGGATTGAATAATTATGACAATGGTGTTGAATTCTGGTTCGAACTTGATGTAAAATAAAACGATACACTATACCGTACCAAAGAAAGGCAGGTCAGTACATTGATAGCAATAATAGATTATGATGCCGGCAATATTAAGAGCGTGGAAAAAGCGCTGCAGCTTTTGAACCAGAAAGTAGTCATCACCAGAGAGCGGGATGCGATTTTGAAGGCGGACAAGGTAATTCTTCCGGGAGTGGGCTCCTTTGGAGACGCGATGGGGAAACTGCGCCAGTATGGGCTGGTGGAAGTGATAGAGGAAGTAGTAAGGCGCGGGACGCCGTTTCTCGGCATCTGCCTGGGGCTCCAGCTGCTATTTGAGAGAAGCGACGAGGCGCCGCAGATAGAAGGCCTTGGCATTCTGAAGGGGGAGATTCTTCGCATTCCGGATGGCGATGGGCTTAAGATTCCGCATATGGGATGGAATTCCCTGAGATTCCCGAATCAGGGAAGGCTTTTCAAAGGCCTGCCCGAAGAGCCGTACGTATATTTCGTACATTCTTACTATCTTAAGGCAAAAGAGGAGGAGATCGTGACGGCTACCACCGAGTATGGCACTTTGATTCACGCTTCTGTGGAGAAAGGCAATGTATTCGCCTGCCAGTTCCATCCGGAGAAAAGCAGCGATACAGGAATCCAGATACTTAAGAATTTTGTGGAACTATAGACGGAGGAGAGCGTATGCATACAAAAAGAATCATTCCCTGCCTGGACGTGAATAACGGACGCGTAGTAAAGGGCGTAAATTTTGTGGACTTGAAGGATGCCGGAGACCCGGTGGAGATTGGAAAGGCCTATGATAAGGCGGGGGCAGATGAACTGGTATTTTTGGATATCACGGCAACATCCGATGCAAGGGGAACGGTCGTGGACATGGTACGCAAAGTAGCGGAGACGGTGTTTATACCATTTACTGTAGGAGGGGGAATCCGTACGGTTGAGGATTTCAAGATGCTGCTCAGGGAAGGCGCAGATAAGATCTCTATCAATTCTTCGGCCATTAATACCCCAAGGCTTATCTCGGACGCGGCAGACAAGTTCGGCAGCCAGTGCGTGGTGGTGGCGATCGATGCCAAGAAAAGACCCGATGACAGCGGATGGAACATCTATAAAAATGGGGGACGTATCGATGTGGGCATTGACGCGCTGGAATGGGCAAGGAAGGTCGAGAGCCTGGGAGCCGGAGAGATTCTTCTCACTAGCATGGACTGTGACGGGACTAAGGCTGGCTATGACCTGGAACTGACCAGAGCCATTGCCGAGGCGGTTTCCATCCCGGTTATCGCGTCCGGCGGTGCAGGAACCATGGAACACTTTTATGGGGCTCTGACGGAAGGAAAAGCAGATGCGGCTCTTGCCGCTTCCCTGTTCCATTATAAAGAACTGGAGATCCGGGAGGTGAAGGAATATCTGCGGAATAAGGGCGTATCCGTACGCCTGTAGCATGGAAGGAATTAGAATATGGCAGCGATTAATAATGACTGGCTCGAGGCTCTAAATGATGAGTTTAAGAAGCCGTATTACAAGAAGTTATTTGCGACAGTAAACCAGGAGTATAAGACCAGGCTGATTTTCCCGCCGGCAGACGATGTCTTCAATGCATTTCATCTGACGCCACTACATAAAGTAAAGGTAGTGATTCTGGGACAGGATCCCTACCATAACAATGGGCAGGCTCATGGGCTGTGCTTTTCCGTGAAAAAAGGAGTGGAGATTCCGCCATCCCTGGTGAACATCTATCAGGAACTTCATGATGATCTCGGATGCGCCATCCCGGAACATGGATGCCTGACCAAGTGGGCCGAGCAGGGCGTCCTTATGCTGAATACGGTTCTGACCGTACGCGCCCATCAGGCGAATTCCCACAGGGGAATCGGCTGGGAAGAATTTACAGATGCCGCGATCATGGCTTTAAATGGCCAGGACAGGCCTATCGTATTCATCCTATGGGGGAGCCCTGCACAGCAGAAGGCAAAAATGCTTAATAATCCGAAGCATTTGATCCTAAAAGCGCCCCATCCAAGCCCGTTATCCGCATTCAGAGGATTCTTTGGAAGCAGGCCATTTGGCAAGACCAACGCATTTCTTGAGGCACATGGGATAGAGCCGATTGACTGGCAGATTGATTAGAAATAGGGAGGTATGTAATGGGAAAACAATATGATCTGATTATTATCGGCGCCGGCCCGGGCGGGTATGTTGCCGCCAAGAAGGCAGCGAAGCTTGGAATGTCGGTAGTGATTATTGATAAAGGAGACGTGGGCGGGACCTGCATCAACAGGGGATGCATTCCCACAAAAGCCCTGGTGCACGCGGCAATGCTGTACCGGGAGATGACAGAATGCGAAAAGTTCGGGCTGTCAGCAGAGAAGGTCGGGTTCGACCTGCAGAAGATATATGAGTATAAGGATCTTTCCGCGGCCCGGATGCGGGAGGAACTGGAAAAAGAATTTAAAGAACTTGGGGTAGTCAGCGTAAGGGGAAACGCAACTATCCAGAGCGACAAAAAGGTCAGGGTAGTTACTCCAAAGAAGGAAGAAGTGTACTATTATGGCAAGTATATCCTGATCGCTACCGGAGCAAAAGCCCGCACGATCGATATTCCTGGTCTGGACCTTCCTGGAGTCATGACCAGCGAAGAATTGCTGACGTCCAATGAGAGCCAGTACCGCAGGCTGCTGATTCTGGGCGGGGGGGTTATCGGAATCGAGCTGGCGACCGTATTCAATGCGCTTGGCAGCGAAGTGACGATCGTAGAAGTATCAGACAGGCTGCTTCCCAATATGGACAGCGAATTTTCATCTGCGTTGGAAGAAATCCTTACGAACCGCGGAATCAGCATTTATAGGGAAAGCATACTGGAAAGGGTGACACAGCAGGAGGATGGCGTAGGATGCCATTTTGTGTATAAAGGGGAGAATAAGCAGGTTGACGTGGATGCTGTCCTGGTATCCGTAGGAAGGGTTGCGAATACGGAAGGACTCTTTGATCCGGATGTCCGTGTCAAGATGGAAAATGGAAGGATTATCGTAGATGACTTTTACATGACCAATATTCCGGGGATCTATGCCATCGGCGATGTTACCGGAGGAATCCAGCTGGCTCATGTGGCTTCAGCTCAGGCAACCTATGTAGTGGAAAGGATGAACGATGTAGAGCCGTCCGTCATTATCGAGATGGTACCCAGTTGCCTGTTTGCCTCTATTTCCATCGTACCCAGCTGTCTGTACACGGATCCGGAGATTGCGTCAGTGGGGATTACGGAAGAAGAGGCCCGAAGAAAGGGGATTTCCCTTCGCTGCGGCAAATATATCATGGATGTAAATGGACAGTCTATTATTTCCAAGGAAGAGCAGGGATTCATAAAAGTACTGTTCGCGGCCGACAGCGATGTACTTTTGGGCGCCCAGCTGATGTGCCAGAGGGCAACCGACATGATTGGTGAATTGGCTACGGCCATAGCGAACGGCCTGACTTCTTCCCAGTTAATGTATGCGATGCGCGCCCATCCTACGTTCAACGAGGCCATTTCCTGCGCGGTCGAAAACAGCAGGGAGCAGGCTTCCAGATGGTAGTGGACTTGGGATGGGTTCCATTTTGATTAATAGAGTTTTTAAGATTTGCGCCATGGACGAAAATCCATGGTGTTTTTTCATTCCTTTTTCAAGATTATATATTGACAATCCATAATGAAGTGCATATAATATAAATGAACATATGAATAACTGTTCATATGTTCATGCGAAGTCATAACAATCATTCAGGAGGATTTGAGATATGAAAGAAGTAGAAAGAGTGCCGGGAACGCCGGGCCACGAAGCGTGCGGATGCGGCCATGAGCACCATCATGAGCATGGGCATGAAGAGCATGAGCACCACCATCATGAACACGAAGAAGCAGCATCCCGGGAGACGGTTCCAATGCCGGAGGGTGTTGAAAAGAGAGTGTATATTCTTGAGAATCTGGGCTGTGCCAATTGTGCGGCCAAGATGGAGCGCATGATCAGGGAACTTCCAGGGGTTAGGATGGCTACCATTACGTACGCCACGAAGCAGCTGGCAGTAGCGGCAGACCATCAGGAAGCATTGCTTCCGGAATTCAGAAGAATATGCGCATCCATTGAGGAAGGCGTAACGGTGACGCCAAGGGATTATACGCCTGTAAAAAAGCAGGAAAAGACCAGCGTTATCCAGGATAAGAAGGCGGATATCCTGGCCATAGCCGTGGGGGCTGTGATGTTTGTGGCAGGAGAAGTGATAGAGCATCTTTATCCGGCATCCTTGATCAGTGCAATACTGTTTATAGCGGCATACGTGATCCTGGGCCTTGGCATTATCTGGACGGCAGTTAAGAATCTCGCAAAGGGGCACGTGTTTGATGAGAACTTCCTAATGAGCGTGGCAACGCTGGCGGCATTCGCCATCGGTGACTTTGCGGAAGCGGTAGGCGTTATGCTGTTCTACCGGGTTGGAGAACTGTTTGAAGATATTGCGGTAAGCCGCAGCAGATCCCAGATCATGGAAGCGGTTGATCTGAGACCTGAAGTTGTAAACATTGTCCATGGAGACGAAGCAGAGAGCATCCCGGCCCAGGATGCAAAGGTGGGGGATATTATCCTGATCCGTCCGGGCGACCGGATTCCATTAGACGGCGTCATCGTTGAAGGAAGAAGCCAGATCGATACCTCGCCGGTTACCGGGGAGCCGGTTCCGGTAAACGTATATCCGGGAACTGAAGTCTACTCCGGCTGCGTAAATGACCAGGGGGTTCTGAAGATGGAGGTAAAAAAGCCTCTCAGCGAGTCTATGGTCACCCGAATATTGGATTCCGTAGAAAATGCGGCTGCCAGCAAGCCGAAGATCGACCGCTTCATTACCAAGTTCGCCAGGATCTATACTCCGGTGGTCGTAGCGGTCGCAGTTGCTACGGCAGTCATCCCTTCGCTGGTTACCGGCGAGTGGAATCACTGGATCTATACGGCGATTACGTTCCTGGTAATCAGTTGTCCATGCGCTCTGGTACTCAGCGTTCCTCTGGCCTTCTTCTCGGGAATCGGCGCAGGCTCTAAGAGGGGAATTCTCTTTAAAGGGGGAGTAGCCATTGAAGCGCTTAAGGATGTAAAGGCTATCGTTATGGATAAGACGGGAACCATAACGAAGGGAAACTTTGTCGTACAGCAGGTGGTTTCCTTGAAAAAATTGACGCAGAAGCAGATTCTCACAATAGCTGCGGACTGCGAACTTAGTTCGACGCACCCCATCGGTACCAGCATCGTGTCGGCGGCAAGGGAGAAGAACCTGGAACTTTCCAGTCCGAAAGAAGCAGAGGAAATCTCGGGCAAGGGGATTCGCGCCGTGTTCCCGGAAGGAACCGTGCTGTGCGGTAGCAAGGGGCTTCTGGAAAAATACGGAGTGGATGTCAGCGAATATAAGTCGGACCTGTATGGCACAGAAGTGCTGGTAGCGGTAGATGGCGAATTGGAAGGCTATCTGGTGGTCGCAGATGTAATCAAGCCGGAAGCAGGGGCATCCGTGAAGCGTATGAAGTCGCAGAATCTGATTACGGCTATGCTGACAGGAGATGCCAGGGACAATGCCATGGCAGTTGCAAAAGAGACCGGGATTGACGAAGTCCATGCCCAGCTCCTGCCGGAAGATAAATTAAGCCATTTAAAGCAGATCCGTAAGGAACATGGCTCCGTCATGTTCGTAGGCGATGGCATCAACGATGCGCCGGTTCTTGCAGGGGCAGATGTAGGCGCTGCCATGGGGAACGGGGCGGATGCCGCGATCGAGGCGGCGGATGTGGTATTCATGACATCCTCGGTGGATGCCATACCGGAAGCGGTTTCCATTGCAAGGAAGACCGGGAAAATCGCCATGCAGAATGTAGTATTCGCGCTGGCCATCAAATTCCTTATCATGATTCTTGGATTCACAGGCTATGCCAATATGTGGATGGCGGTATTTGCCGACACAGGCGTTGCAATGCTTTGCGTACTGAATTCAATCCGGATACTGTACGCCAGTCAAAAAAGTGGCAATGCATAAGAAATAGTTACGAAAATATTAATTTTAATTCATTTAATGCCAAATGGTTGAAATAACAATCACCATTTGGCATAATTAATAAATGAGTGAATATTTATACCTATTGGATCATACCGCGATAGGGCTTATAATGTTGAAAGGAAGGAATGTATGAAGAAGACAGAAGTAGAGTGCTGCGATATTACATGCATTCATGATGATAAAGTCCGTACAGTCCGGCAGAGGATGCCGGAGGAAGAACGGTTAAAAGAACTGGCGGATTTTTACAAAGTGTTTGCGGATGCTACCAGAATCAAGATTTTGTGGATTCTGCTGGAATCAGAGATGTGCGTCTGCGACCTGGCAGAGATTCTGGGGATGACCCAGTCGGCCATCTCGCATCAGCTTAGAGTCTTAAAGCAGATGAAGCTGGTAAAGAATAGAAGAGACGGGAAGACAGTATACTATTCATTGGCCGATGGCCATATCCAGACGATAATCAGTCAGGGAATGGAGCATATCGCGGAATAGTTTTCATATAGTTATCAAAAAGGACAATATTATGACCGAGGAATTGAAGAAAAGGTGTATCATTTATGCGGTGGGGGTGTTTGTGTACGTATGCGGGATAGCGGTGACCATCCAGTATACGATGACCGACCGGGCAAAGTTCATATGGTTTCTGGCGGCATACCTGATTGTAGGCTTTGATGCCTTTAAGGTGCTGGAAGAGAAGCTGGCGCAGAAGAAGTTCCTGACAGAGTATACGCTGATTATACTTGCTACGATTGGGGCTTTTGGCGTGGCAAGATATGTAGAGGGCGTACTTGTTATGCTCTTATTTGAATTGGGAATGATGTTTGAAGCCTATTCCACGGACAGCGCCAAGCGTTCCATCAAGGAATTGATCGATATCCGGCCGGAATACGCGACACGCAAGGTACACGGGAAAGAATTCAAGGTGGATCCTTCCGCGCTGAAACTAGGCCATATTATTGTAATCAAGCCGGGAGAACGCATCCCTGTGGATGCGGTTGTCGTCTCCGGAACAACAAGCATCGATACAAAGGCTTTGACAGGAGAAGCCATGCCTCAGTCCGCATGGCCGGGAGACCGGATATATAGCGGATGCATCAACCTCAACGGGGTGATCGAGGCAAAGGTCACGGCGCTGTATGTTGACTCTACCGTAACCAAGATTATGGAGATGGTAGAAGAGGCCCAGGAGAAAAGAGCGGAAAGCGAAGATTTTATTACAAGGTTCTCAAGAATCTATACGCCGGCAATGCTGGTGTGCGCCTTGCTGGTCATGATCTATCCGCCCCTTACATTTTCCTATGGGAATTGGGATACCTGGATCTACAGAGGATTGATCTTCCTCGTAGTGGCGTGCCCCTGCGGGCTGGTCATGTCCATTCCGATTGCTTTCCTTGGCGGCATTGCGTCAGCAGCCAGACAGGGGATCGTAATCAAGGGCGGCAACTATCTGGAGGACCTTTCCAAGGCAGATACCTTCGTGTTTGACAAGACAGGAACGCTGACGGAGGGCATATTCAAGGTGAAGGAAGTAAAGGCAGTGGGGATGGACAATGACGAGCTGCTTCGCATAGCGTCCCATGTGGAGAGTTATTCTAACCACCCGATCGCCCAGTCCCTGTCAGAAGCCTATGGAAAAGAGATCAATAAGAGCAAGGTATACCGGATGCGCGAGATGCCGGGATATGGCGTCAATGCGACCTTTGAGGGAGAGCGCGTCTATGTGGGAAATAAGCGGCTGATGGATCGTCAGAAGGTTCTCTGCGATGAAGTAAGCCGGAATGGAACCGTCGTCTATGTTGCGATTGGCAAGAAATATGCCGGATATATCGTCATTGCGGATTCTGTCAAGGAAGATGCAAAGACGACGCTTCAATACTTGAAGGAAAAGTGCAAGGCAGTACTGGTAATGCTTACCGGAGATACCAAGAGCAGCAGCCTGGAAGTAGCCAGGAGGCTGAAGATAGACTATGCGTATGCGGAACTGATGCCAGAGGATAAATTAGAACAGCTGGAGGACTTTTTGGACCTTCAGGATTCTACCGAACGTCTGGTATGTGTCGGGGATGGAATCAATGATGCGCCGGTCCTTGCAAGAGCTGACGTGGGGATTGCCATGGGCGCGCTGGGGTCGGCGGCGGCAATTGAGGCGGCTGATATTATATTGATGGAAGATGAATTGCCAAGAATCGTGGACGCGATCAAGATTGCGAAGGAGACCTTAAGAGTAGTCAGCCAGAATATTTCTTTTGCATTGATTGTTAAGGTGCTGATCCTGATACTTGCCACAATTGGCTATTTTGGAATGTGGGAAGCAATTCTGGCTGAAGTCGGCGTAATGTTCGCGGCGATCCTGAATGCCGTCTGGGTTGTCCGTTATACTGTTTAGGAGGATATATGAAGTATATGAAGATAGCCCTGTCTGTGATGGCTGCTGCCATTGTATTGACAGGCTGTGTAAAAAATCCATCTGAAAAAGGAGTAGAATATCTGGAAGATGGAAAATATAAAGAAGCGATCGAACAGTTCCAGGATGCAATCGATTCGGAAGTGAATGCAGGAGATGCATACAGAGGAATCGGAATTGCAAAATGGGAGCAGGAAGACTATGAGGGAGCAAAAGAAGCGTTTCAGAACGCGCTTGACAATGGTGCCAAGAAGACTGGCACCATCTATAATTTTATGGGAAACTGCGATATGAAGCTCTCCAGGCCGGAATCTGCCCTTAACTATTTCCGCCTTGGCATCGGCCAGGAGGATAGCAGCGAGGAACTCAAAAAAGAGATGCACTTTAACATGATCGTAGCATATGAACAGATGAAGGATTGGGAAAGTGCGAAGGCCAAACTAAAGGAATACCTGGCAGAGTATCCGGACGATGAAGCAGCAAAAAAAGAATTGGAATTTCTGGAGACAAGATAATATATGGGAAATATGATTGATTTGGAAAAAGAGACCGAACGGGTCATCCTGGTAGGCGTCAGCGTGACGGATGAGGATGACACCCAGAAGTCGTTAGAGGAATTGAAGGATCTGGCTTCCACTGCCGGGGCGGCTACCGTGGGCGTGGTGATTCAAAACCGGGAGCAGGTTCATCCGGGCACCTATGTAGGCAAGGGAAAGATAGAAGAGATCAAAGGTCTGATGTGGGAACTGGAAGCGACCGGGATTATCTGTGATGATGAACTATCCCCGGCGCAGATGAAGAACCTTCAGGATGAGCTTGACGCAAAGGTGATGGATCGGACGCTGGTCATACTCGATATATTTGCGTCCCGGGCTTCTACCAGCGAAGGTAAGATTCAGGTAGAACTAGCCCAGTTAAAATACCGCCAATCCAGGCTTACCGGTTTTGGCACGGCGCTTTCCAGGCTGGGAGGCGGCATAGGTACCAGAGGGCCGGGAGAGAAGAAGCTGGAGATGGATCGGAGGCTGATCAAGGGGCGGATCGCCCAGCTGAACCGGGAATTGAGAGACGTGAAGCGTCACCGGGAGGTCACAAGAGAGCAGAGAAGCCGCAACCGGATTCCGGTGGCGGCCATCGTAGGATATACCAATGCAGGAAAGTCCACGCTTCTTAACACGCTGACAGGGGCAGGAATCCTGGCAGAGGACAAGCTGTTTGCAACCCTTGACCCAACCACCAGGGAATTGAAGCTTCCCAGCGGACAGGAGATACTGCTTACGGATACGGTAGGATTTATCCGCAAGCTGCCACATCATCTGATAGAGGCTTTTCGAAGCACGCTGGAAGAAGCCAGGTATGCGGATATCATTCTACATGTAGTAGATGCGGCCAATCCCCAGATGGACGAGCAGATGTATATCGTATATGAGACGCTTCAGAATCTTGGAGTGACGGATAAGCCGATTGTTACCATATTCAACAAGCAGGACAAGGCACAGGACGATGTCATCATCCGGGACTTTCATGCAGATTATACGGTCAAGATCTCCGCAAAGACAAGGGAAGGGATACCGGAACTTCTCAAGACTATTGAGGCAGTGCTCAGACAGCAGAAGGTTGCCATTGAGAATCTCTATCCTTATCAGGATGCGGCAAAGATACAGATGATCCGAAGATTCGGGGAACTGCAGGAAGAAGAATACCGGGAGGACGGCATCTTTGTCAGGGCTTATGTACCTGTGGATATCTATGAAAAAGTCAAGGTTTCCCGGGGGGATTCGCCGAAAAGCGCCTTATAAGAGCGGGAGAATGTGGAGTAATCCTTGAATCCGCAGTCAAAACAGGCCTGCGTGCTAGGCACGCCGGATAATATCAAGTCTTTTGCTAGCAGGAGCCGCTTCTGGGAGATATAGCGTCCCATAGTATAGCCGGTCTCCTGCTTGAATAGTCTCATCATATAATATTTGCTGATGTAGAAGGTGTCCGCCAGATGGTCTATGCTCAGATCCCTGCCAAGATTCTCGTTGATATAGCGCAGGATATCCAGAACCTTCACGTTGCAGTTGTCGGTATCAATGAATTCCAGCCGGTTCTTTCTCGCGGCGCGGTTCAGATGTATCATGAATTCCAGGAATAGGACCTGGCGGTATAATCCGGCTGCATATCCATCGTCGGAAAAGGATTTTTCCAACTGGGTGATGAAGCGGAACAGAGAACTTCTCTCCAGGGATGGGATGCGAAGAACGTTGGAATGCTCTTCTTCGGCTTTCTGAAAGCAGTAGCTAAGATCATAGGAATCCGTCTGATAGGCATTGATGAAATTGGGCGATATATATACGATGATCCGTTCATATACGGTAGAATTATCTACAATCAGGCGGTGGATGTCATTGTGCTTTACCAGCACGATATCATAAGGGATGAGTTCATATGATTTTCCTTCCACCATGTAATTGACATTTCCTTTGATAAATATGGTGATCTTGTCAAAGTCGTGATAATGGTATTCCACCTCCCGGGTCTCCTGATCCGTAAGGTGGAACAGCCGGAATTCGCTATTTAAGTATCCTTTTTTTACATATTGTTCCATAAGGGCGCCTCCTTCTTAGAGTTTATCTTATAGCAAGAGAGCATTATTTGCAATATACTAAGCACGATTTGTGTTGAAATGGGAAATAATGCCTGATATGATAGAGATATAATAACGGGGAACAATAAGGACAATCCCAATGGAAAGACGGAGGTATGTTATGAAGGTTGTGTTGGAACGTTATCATGGGCTGGGAAATGATTATGTTGTATTTGACCCTAATAAGAATGAACTGGAACTTACATCGGAAAATGTAAGAATGATCTGTGACCGTAATGAAGGACTTGGCTCAGACGGCGTGCTGGAAGGACCAATCCTGAAAGAAGATGGAATGTATGTAAAAGTCTGGAATCCGGATGGAAGCGAGTCAGAGACCAGCGGAAACGGAGTCAGGATCTTCGCGAAATATCTCAAGGACGCAAGTTACGTACAGAAGAAAAATTTTAAACTCTATACAGGCAACGGACCTGTGGAAATTACATTCCTGAATGAAGACGGCAGCCGCCTTCGCGTATCCATGGGAAAACTGTCTTTCTGGAGCGACGATATTCCGGTTACAGGAGAGCGCCGGGAAGTCATCAATGAAGATATGGTATTTGGAAGAACCTTGTATCCGGTTACTTGCGTATCCATCGGCAACCCGCACTGCGTTATCCCGATGCGGGAGATCTCGAAGCCGCTGGTATGCAAGATTGGCGATTACGCAGAACTAGCAAGATACTTCCCCAAACGGATCAATACACAGATTATGAAGGTGATTGATAAAGAGCATGTGGCAATCGAGATCTATGAAAGAGGCGCAGGCTATACGCTGGCTTCAGGAACCGGCGCATGCGCCGCCGCCGGAGTAGCCTATAAGCTGGGAATGACCAACAACAAGGTCATAGTACAGATGCCGGGCGGCGAGCTTCAGGTCGAGATTGAAGAGGACTGGAACGTATTTATGACAGGCGACGTGTTCTATGTGGCAAAGATTACCCTGAGCAATGAGTTTGTTGAAAAATTAAGAGCGGTATAATATACTAAGGCATAGGGAGGAAAACCTATGCCTTTACAATTTATATTCGGGCCGTCAGGCTCGGGAAAATCATATCACCTATACCATCAGATAATTGACGAATCTAGGATCCATCAGGAGCAGAATTATATCGTCCTTGTGCCGGAGCAGTTTACGATGCAGACGCAGAAGGATCTGGTCAATATGCACCCCTGCCATGGAATCATGAATATTGACGTGTTAAGTTTTGTCAGGCTGTCTTACCGCGTGTTCGAAGAGACGGGCGGAGGGACGCTGCCTGTTCTGGACGATGAAGGCAAGAACCTGATTCTTAGAAAGATTGCCGGAGACTACGAAGGGGAACTCAAGGTTCTGGGGGGAATATGAAGAAGCTTGGGTACGTCAGCGAGGTGAAGTCGGTCATCTCCGAGTTCGCCCAATATGACATTACGGAAGAAGAACTTGAACGCGTCATGGAGACGGCGGGAGAGGAATCCAGGCTATACTACAAACTGAAAGACATCCAGGTGCTTTACAGAGGATTCATGGAGTATCTGGAAAAGAAATATATTACAAAAGAGGAACTGCTGGATGTTCTAAGCCAGATGGTCTGCAAGTCTGACATGCTCAAGAACAGCACGGTAGTGCTGGACGGGTTTACCGGCTTTACACCGGTGCAGAACAGGCTGCTTCTGGAACTTATGATCCATTGCCGCAAGGTTGTGATTACGGTGACCATGGATGACCGGGAAGATCCTTACGTCTATCAGCACCCATACCAACTCTTCGGGCTTGGAAAACATATGGTGACCACGCTGATGCGGCTTGCCAGAGATCATAGAATAGCGGTTGACGAACCGGTCTGCCTGTATGGCAGGCCTCCTTATCGTTTTAAAGATCATGATTCCCTGGCTTTTCTGGAAAGAAACCTGTTCCGCTATCATGGGAAGGGATTCGGAAAAGAGCCGGAGTCGATCGGCATTCATGTGACAAGAAATCCGAAGGAGGAGGCCATGGCCGTGGCAGGAGCAATTCGGGCGCTGGTAAGGAAAGAAGGATATCGTTACCGGGAGATTGGCGTCATCGTAAGCAATATGGACGTGTACGGAGATGATCTGGAGCAAGCCTTTGCCATGTATGAGATTCCGGCTTTTATGGATCATAAGAGAAGCATACTGCTGAATTCCTTTGTCGAGTATATCAGAAGCCTGCTTGACATGGCAGAACAGAATTTTACTTATGAAAGCGTGTTCCGGTTTCTTCGGACCAACCTGGCAGGGTTTAACTTTGATGAAGTGGACAGGTTAGAGAACTATGTCATTGGCCTGGGGATCAAAGGCTATAAAAGGTGGCAGGAGAAATGGGTACGCCGCTTGAAGGGAATGGAAGAAGAGGAATTGGAGGCGTTGAACCACTGCCGCATAATACTGGTAGAGAAGGTAGACGGCCTGCTCTATGTACTGAAGCAGAGAAGCAAGACGGTGCGCGACATTACCATGGCTCTGTATGAATTCATGGTGCGCGAGGATCTGCAGGTGAAACTTGCGGCTTTGGAAGAACGGTTTCAGGCAGAAGGGAAACTGGCGCTTGCAAAAGAATACGCCCAAGTATACAGGATAGTAATAGAACTGTTCGACAAATTCGTAGAACTTCTGGGGGATGAAAAGGTCAGTTTGAATGAATACTGCAAGCTGCTGGATGCCGGCCTGGAAGAAGCGAGAGTAGGCGTAATCCCGCCCAGTGTTGACCAGGTGGTGGCAGGAGACGTGCAGCGGACCAGGCTTAAGGATATCAAGGCGCTGTTCTTCGTGGGAGCCAATGACACATATCTTCCGGGGTCATTGCTTCGAACCGGGCTCCTGTCCGAAAGGGATCGGGAAAAATTTGCCAGGGAGAGGCTTTCTTTGTCGCCGGGAGGCAAGGAACAGGCCTATATCCAGAAGTTTTATCTCTATATGAATCTTACAAAGCCGTCCGAACAGCTGAATATCTATTACAGCAAGGTATCTGCGGACGGCAAGAGCATCCGTCCGTCTTATCTGATACAGGAATTGAGACGGCTATTTCCATTGCTTTCGGTGCAGGATGAGGAAGGCCGCGCGCTTGCGCTGCGGGAGATTACGGAGAAGATGGGAATTGGCTATCTGATTCGCGGTTTTCAGGGAAATGGGGAAGGCATGGACGCAGCATGGAAAGAACTCTATACCTGGTACAAGAAGAGCCCTAAGTGGCAGAGCAAGGTGGAGAGCCTGATAAAAGCCGGGTATTACCGCCGGCCTATGGATGGATTGACAGAGGCCGTTGCCAAAAGGCTTTATGGGGAAGAATTTGAAGACAGTATTACCAGAATGGAAAGGTTCCAGACTTGCGCGTTTGCCCACTTCCTGACCTATGGGCTGAATCTTCAGGAAAGGCAGGAGTATGATTTCCAGGCGGTGGATATGGGAAATGTGTGCCATAACGCGCTTGAGCGCTTTTCCCGGAAGGTTGAAAAAGAAGGCTGCGGCTGGGTTGGATTAAAAGAGGAGAAGCGGGCTTCCTTCATTGACGAAAGCGTGGAAGAGGCGATCACGGACTATGGCAATTCGGTATTGTATAGTTCCGCAAGGAATGAATATATGATCGTGCGCATGAAGCGCATGCTGGAGCGTACGGTGTGGGCGCTTACCAAGCAGCTGTCTGCCGGGGACTTCCAGCCTTCTGCCTATGAATTCCGGTTTGCGAACGGCAAGATCGACCGGATTGATACCTGCGAGGATGGGGATAAGGTCTATGTAAAGGTGCTGGATTACAAGACCGGAAGCAAGGCGTTCGATGTGGTGGCCCTGTATCATGGACTCCAGCTGCAGTTGATGGTGTATATGGAAGCGGCGGTAAAAGCGGAGCAGAAAAAGCATAAGGAGCAGGAAGTCGTTCCGGCTGGCGTGTTCTATTACCGGATCCAGGATCCGCTTGTTGACAAGCAGGAAGAGGCAGCGGTGGAAGAGGCGCTATTGAAGGAATTGAAGCCGGATGGAATGATTAATCTCAAAGATGAGGTGCTTCAGCATCTGGAACACCGGACGGAAGGGGAATCCCTGGCAGTTCCGGTGAAGTTTAACAAGAACGGAAGCCTGGCAAAGAGTTCCAAGGCCGTGCCGGAGGAAGAATTCCAGATCATGATGCGGCATGCGGCAAGAAAAGTAGAAGAAACCCGCCAGAGCATCTTAAGAGGAGAGACGAAGGCCTCGCCATACAGAAGAGGCCAGGAGACCGGCTGTGATTACTGCAAGTACCGGCACGTATGCGGATTTGATGTGAAGGTTCCGGGATATGCTTACCGGGATATCGGAAAGATGAGCAAAGAAGAAGCGATCGCGGCTATGAACCAGGCCGCGTCTGGCTCGACAGTAAACGGCAAGAATGCAGATAGAAAGAGTGCAGATAAAAAGAATGCAGATGGCAGGGAAGCCGCTTCGAAAGGAGAAGAATAGGTCATGAAAGTTACGTGGACAAAGGAACAGCAGAAAGTCATAGACCTGAGAAATAGGAATATTCTCGTATCAGCTGCGGCAGGCTCTGGCAAGACGGCCGTCCTGGTGGAACGCATTATTACCATGCTCACGGAGGATGAAAGCCCGGTAGATGTAGATCGGCTGCTGATCGTAACATTTACGGAGGCAGCGGCGGCGGAGATGAAGGAACGTATCCGCAATGCCATTGAGAAGAAACTGGAAGAATACCCGGGTAACGAGCATCTCAAGCAGCAGGCCACTTTGATACACAATGCGCAGATTACGACGATTCACAGTTTCTGCCTGTCGGTGATCCGGGATCATTTTCACGCGATTGACATTGATCCCGGCTTTCGGATTGGAGAGGAAGGCGAACTAAAACTTCTGCGACATGACGTGCTGGAAGATATGCTGGAGGATCGGTACCAGCGGAATGAGCAGAGATTCCTGGACTTCGCTGCTGCTTATGGCGGCGGGAGAAGCGATAAGAAGGTGGAAGAACTAGTGCTGAAAATCTATGAGTATTCCAGGAGTTATCCGGATAGTGAAGGATGGCTGTCCTCCTGCTTGGAGGCCTATAAAGCGGACAGCCTTCTTGAATTGGAGAAAAGCGGCTATATTCTTCTGGTGATGGATAATGTGAGACGGTATCTGGACGACGCCGGAAGGCTTCTTAATAAGGGGCTTGATATCTGCAATGCCCCGGATGGACCTGCGGTCTATGAAGCGGCTCTTAGGAGCGATCTGCGGATAATCGAAGAACTACGGGAAACGCGCTCGTTTACGGAACTTGGAGAAAAGATGAATAGCGTAAAGTGGATGAGGCTTGCAGCCAACCGGGATAAGGCGGTGTCGGAGGAAAAGGCAGCCAAGGTAAAGGCGATCCGGGAGGAGGTAAAGGGGCTGGTCAAAGATCTGGCCGGCCAGTATTTTTGTCAGGACGCGCCGGGAATTCTTGAAGACCTTCAGATCTGCCGTCCTGCGATGGAGGAACTGGCAAGCCTTGTCCGAGAGTTCGCCGAAAGATTCGAAGAAAAGAAGCGCTCCAAAAATATGATTGACTTCTCTGATATGGAACAGTACGCGCTGAGGATTCTTACCGATAAGTCGGACGAAGGATTTGTCCCTTCTGTCATTGCCAGGGAGTACCAGCAGCAGTTCTTAGAAATCATGATTGATGAATATCAGGATAGCAATCTGATACAGGAAGCCATCCTAACCAGCATCTCTACCGTGTCTGAGGGACGTTATAACATATTCATGGTCGGGGATGTAAAGCAGAGCATCTACCGATTCCGCTTATCCAGGCCGGAACTTTTTATGGAGAAATTTAATACTTATGATACGGATGACAGCAAGACGCAGAGAATCGACCTTCATAAGAACTTCCGCAGCCGACGGGAAGTGCTGGAAGGAGTCAACTATATCTTCCGCCAGATCATGACCCGGGAACTGGGGGGCATCGTCTATGACGACCAGGCAGCGCTGTATGTGGGCGCGGATTATAAAGATGGAGAAAATATGGAGACAGAGGTGCTGGTCATTGACAGCAACGTGGATGCATGGGAAGATGAGGCGCAGGCCGTCCGGGGAATTACGGAACGGGAATTGGAGGCCAGGGCGATCGCCGGGCGTATCCGGGAATTAATCCATCACCACCAGGTGACGGACAAGAAGACCGGGGAATTCAGACTGGCGCGCTATTCGGATATTGTCATACTGACCCGCAGCATAAAAGGATTTGCGGATGTATTTACGGAGGTGTTGAGCAAAGAAGGAATTCCAACCTATGCAGGCACCAGAGAAGGATATTTCGCAACCCAGGAGATTGGGGTGATTCTGGATTATCTGCGTGTCCTGGATAACCAGAGGCAGGACATCCCGCTGGCGGCGGTGCTGGCCTCGCCGATCGGCGCTATGACGGAGGAAGAACTGGCGATTATAAGAAGCAGTTATAAAGAACGGCCCTTCTTCCAGGCGGTATCAGACTATCTTGCAGGAGGCGAAGATGAGTCCATCCGTGGCAAACTGGGCCGGTGCCTGGGCCAGATGGAGGCATTTCGCAAGGTGGTTCCTTATACGCCTATGCATGAACTGCTGCATATGGTGCTGGAGAAGACCGGCTACGGCGATTATGCCTGCGCCATGCCGGGAGGCGAGCAGAGAAAGGCCAATCTTGACATGCTGGCAGAGAAGGCAAGGGTTTTTGAATCCACCAGTTATAAGGGGCTGTTCCATTTTATACGCTATATAGAACAATTGCAGAAGTATGACGTGGATTATGGGGAAGCAAGTATTGAAGATGAGCAGTCTGACACGGTGCGTATTATGACCATTCACAAGAGCAAAGGACTGGAATTTCCCATTGTGTTCGTAGCCGGAATGGGGAAACGGTTCAATATGCAGGATGCCAGAAGCAGCGTGGTTCTCCATTCAAAAATGGGCGTGGGCCTGGACGCGATTCATATTGCCAACAGGACGAAAAGTCCAAGCCTTGTAAAAAAGATTATCCAGAAGGAAGAAGCATTGGACAGCCTGGGCGAAGAATTAAGGGTCCTCTATGTGGCATTAACTAGGGCTAAGGAGAAATTGATCATTACGGGAACTATTCCAAATCTGGAGAAGAAGATGCCGCTCTATGAGATGGGGATTACATTTGGCCGTCTTAGCAAGGCATCTACTTATTGGGACTGGATTCTTCCGGCAGTATCCAGCGTACCGCCCGAGGTTCCTATCGCAGTAAAAAGGATAGCATTTGACGATATTGTAAAAGAAGAAGTCATAGAAGAGACTGCCGGAAGGATGACCAGAGCGATGCTGGAAGCATGGAATACCAGCCAGGTCTATGATCCGGCCATGCATGAGGCGATAAAAGAGCAGTTTGGATATCAGTATCCATATGCTGGAAGCGGAATGCAGAAATTGAAATTTACCGTTTCCGAACTTAAGAAGAGAATCTATCTGAAGGATAGCCTGGGCGAAGAATTGGACGAAACGGGCGAACTATTATATGAAGAGCCTGAAGTAGTTCCGCTCATTCCAAGATTCCTTAAGGAAGAGGAAGAACTGACAGGGGCTTCCAGAGGTACGGCATACCACCGCCTGATGGAACTTCTGGATCTTGCACAGGATTACGGGGAAGCGGAACTGGCGGACGCAGTGAGCGCATACGTGGAAGAAGGAAAGATGGACGCGGATATGGCTGCCTGCATACGGCACGGCGATATCCTGGGCTTTCTAAATGGCGGGGCAGGAAGGCGAATGAAAGCGGCTGCCCGGGCAGGCACCCTATGGAGAGAGCAGCCCTTCGTGCTGGGGGTGGACGCCAGAGAAATGTACCCCGAAGAACAGGAAGGCGAGCTGATCCTGGTACAGGGAATCATAGATGCTTACTTTGAAGAGTCGGACGGGCTGGTAGTCCTGGACTATAAGACAGACCAGATATATACGCCGGAAGGACTGATAGAACGATACCATTCCCAGCTGGACTACTATGCGAAGGCGCTGGAGCAGCTGACACACAAAAAGGTTAAGGAGAAGATTATCTACTCCTTTACTATAAAGAAAGAGATTCGATTGCCATGACACAGATATTAGCTGCATATATAATACTCATAAATATTGTTACATTCTGGGTGTTCGGACATGACAAGCGCCAAGCCAGGAACAAAGGCTGGCGCGTGCCGGAGAAGACCCTCTTCCTTTTGGCGGCAGCCGGAGGGAGCATTGGCGCTATAGCAGGAATGCAGATATTCCGCCATAAGACCAGACACTGGAAGTTCCGCCTGGGAATGCCGCTGATATTGGGAGCGCAGTGTGTGGCGGGGTGGTGGATTTTGGGGACGTAGGATTGTGGGAGAAATCGCCTGGAAGCCGCAAGAAGTACATATTCCTATCATTTTGCTCAATGCTGCTTTGGGGCTAAGTTCCAAAGATTTCTATTGCTAAACTTCCGCTACTAAAATAAATCCGGTGAAAAGTGTAAACTAACGCAGGCACACCTCGCAGAATTGCCAAAAAATTGCCGGTAGCCTCCCCGCCCTCCCCGCCCTCCCCGGCGTACCACAATCCCCAATTCCCAAAATTCCACAAAAATATTCTCACAAAAAATATAATATGTGTTGACAAATCATATTATACGACATATAATATGACCATCAAAACAATATTGTAATGAAAGATATATTATAAAATTCCAGCAAAGGAGTGAGAATATGGTATTTAACACTGGAGCCGCTCTTCTGGACGCCATAGTACTGGCGGTCGTATCCAGGGAGAAGGAAGGGACTTACGGATATAAGATTACCCAAGACGTAAGAAAGGCTATTGAAGTATCAGAATCAACATTATATCCTGTGCTAAGGAGGCTGCAGAAAGACGAATGTCTGGAAGTATATGATAAGCAGTTTGACGGACGCAACCGGCGCTATTATAAGGTGACGGAAAAAGGTATGGCGCAGTTGAATTTATATCGGGTAGAATGGAGAAATTATTCTTTGAAGATTAATGAATTGTTTGAGGGAGGTGTGACTGCATGAACCGCATAGAGTTTATGACAGAATTAGCCGCATTATTACAGGATGTGCCGGTCGAAGAACGCAGAGAGGCGATGCAGTATTATAACGATTATTTTGATGATGCGGGAGACGAGAATGAAGAGCAGGTGATATCTGAATTAGGAAGCCCTGCAAAGGTGGCGGCCACGATCAAGGCCGATCTGGGAAGCCAGGCCGGCGATTACACGGAGTATTCGGAGAATGGATATACCGACTCCAGGTTTGACCAGAAGGAGATGCCGGCAGGCAGGGCCTATCAGAGGAAGGAAGAGAAAGAACCGCCAAAAACCAGCAGAGCGCTGAAGATCGTACTGATTATCGCGATCATTCTGGTTGGAGCGCCAGTTCTGATTCCGCTGGGAGTAGGGATAACGTTGGCGGTGCTTGGATGCGTAATTGCGTTGTTCTGCGCTTTTATAGCGCTGGTAGTTGCATCCGTGGCAGTGGCGATTGTAGGGATCGTGGTATTCGGTGTTGGAATCGCTACATTGATTCCGGAACTTGCCGTAGGATTGGCGCTAGTAGGAACAGGACTGATACTGACGGTGCTGGGCGTGATAGCAACCGTAGCAAGCGTGAAACTTTGCCTGGTAGTATTCCCGGGGATCTGTAGAGGAATCGTATGGATCTGCCGCAGGCCGTTTCAAGGAAAGGCGGTGGCATAAGCATGAAAAAGGGATGGAAGATATTCTGGATAGTATGCGCGGTAACGGCAGCGATTGGTTTTGTGTGCTGTGTGATCGCCAAGGTACTGGGTGTTACGACGGATATGATAGAAGGACGTTTTCCCCATGGTATAGTGGTATTTTCCCACAACTATACGGTGGATGATTATATCAATGACGATGATGACATACCCCTTGCGAGTGATATGAAAAATAGTTATAGCAACATAGCCGAAATGGATGTTGACATATTCGCGGGTCAGGTGAAGGTGGTGCTTTCCGACGATGCAAAAGATGTAATGGTCGAGACGAGGGGCATCAACAAGCGGCTGGGGCTTAAGTGCTATCAGGACGGCGACGAATTAAAGATAAAGTCTAAGGAAAGGATATGGCATGTCAACAATGTGGGGTCAGGAACGATTACGATTACCCTGCCCAGGGACTTAAGGCTGAATGAGGCATCCTTTGACATTGGAGCCGGTACGCTGGATATAGAAAAGATTTTTGCCCAGGATCTGTATGTAGGCGTGGGAGCAGGCGATGCGAATATCACACATTTTGAAGCAGGAGAAGTGGAATTTGACTGTGGAGCCGGAAGCATCCGTGCTAATGGAGATGCAAGGTCTAAGATCGATATTGACGGTGGAGTGGGCGAGGTTATCCTGACGGTTGCCGGAGAAGAATCCTCTTACAATTATGATATCGACTGCAAAGTAGGAGAAGTCATCTGTGGAAATACTACTTATTCGGGCTTAGCCAGCGAAAAGAATATTGACAATGGGGCTTCAAGAGATATTACGGTAGATTGCGGTGTGGGGACCATTACAATCAATTTTGGAAATGCATTATAGCGGGGGCGTTCAAGGAAACTAGACGCGTCAATGAAAGGAGAATTATAAAATGGAACAGAAAAGATTATACAGATCACGGGAAAACCGCATGATATGCGGGGTATGCGGAGGCATAGCCGATTATTTCAATGTAGACCCGACGCTGATTCGTCTGGGACTTGTGTTATTAGCTTGTACTGGTTCAGGAATCCTGGCTTATTTTATAGCGGCTATTATAATTCCTGACCAACCAAGAACATATTAATCTTCAAAGAGGGGAAAGCATCCGTACAGGGTGCTTTTTCCATGTATATGGCAGGCAGGAGGCGCTGCCAGTATATTCCAGCCAAAAGGTGTCAATACTTACTAAAAAATGAAAGGGGTATTGTACTATGGCTGGAAAGAAGAATAAACCGATCAAGCTGGATGAACTGACGCAGGAAGAAAAGATGAAATACGAGATCGCAGAAGAACTGGGACTGTTGGACAAGGTAATGCAGGAGGGCTGGAGATCACTGTCATCCAAGGAGACAGGCAGAATAGGAGGCCTGATGACGAAGAAAAGGCGGGAAGCAGAGAAAAAGTAACAAAAATATTACGAATATTAATTAGTGTGAACAATTGGTGATAAAGGTTGAAAAGAGGGTATCCATTTGCTATAATCGAAAAACTGGTAAAAATATTAGCAGGTGAAGTTATGAGCGATAAGATTAAAGTTTTAGATATTGATATAGATAACTGCACGGCCAAGGAAGCCATGAAAGAAACCATGGAGTATCTGAAGTCTGAGCCGGTAAGCGTGATAGAGATGGTTACGGTGGATGGATTGATGCAGATGGACGAATTGCCGGAACTCAAAGAGAATATGCAGGAATTCGATCTTGTACTGGCTGGGGATAAGACAATCCTGGAGGCTGCAGATATCACAGACCGCAAGTTCCTTCAGGAGACAGAAGGTCATTTGTTCCTGAAGATGTTTATGCGATACCTTCATAAGAACCATAAGAGAATCTATCTCCTGGTGGAGACGGAAGAAGAAGGCCAGGAGTTCTACGACTACCTTCAGAGATACTATAGCGGACTCCAGATTATTGGGCTGGCAAAGGTATCGGCACAGAACCGAGCAGATGATATGCTGGTCAATGCGATCAACGGCGGCGAGGTGGACTGTATCTTCGCGGCGCTGTCGGCGCCTCTTCAGGAGGACTTTATTATGAAGAACCGGAGTCTTCTGGATGCCCGTGTCTTTATCGGGCTGGGGAAGGAAAGCCTTCCGGTAAAGAAGGCAGGCCTCGGGCAGAGCAGGATCGGACAGTTCCTTATCCGGCGCATTTTCAAGAAAGAGATAGAGAAGCGCAAGCGCAGCCAGCCGAATCAATTCTCTCCCGCAAAATAAATAAGAAAATTATAAGATTTGACTTTTCGTCACTATGTACATGGACAAAAACTGAATATTTTATTAAAATCTTGAGGAAATTAACAAAAATATGTGATTTCCTCTTTATTTTTTTGTTGATATATATTAAGATAGAATTCAGTAGTATGCATTTTGGCTACTTTTTCAAGTAATTTGTTGTGAAAAATGCATATTGAAATGAGTGGAGGAGATGGAATATGATATCTAATCAAATACTTCAAAATACAATTGAAGGATTGAAAGGGATTACACGAATTGACTTCTGCGTAATGGACACCGATGGTAAATCTCTTGCAAGTACATTTTCAGAACAGGACAACTATGAAGAAGAGGCAGTCTCCTTCGTAGAATCCCCGGCAGACAGTCAGGTTGTACAGGGATATCAGTTCTTTAAGATTTTTGACGAGCATCAGTTGGAATACATCCTGCTTGCCAATGGAGGCAGCGATGATGTATATATGGTGGGAAAGATTGCCGCGTTCCAGATTCAGAATCTTTTGGTGGCTTATAAAGAACGATTTGACAAGGACAATTTCATTAAGAACTTGCTGCTTGACAACCTGCTCTTAGTGGATATTTACAACCGTGCCAAAAAATTACATATTGACACAGAAGTGAGACGTGTTATCTTTATTATTGAGACAAAGCACGAAAAGGACAGCAATGCTCTCGACAATGTGCGCAATCTGCTGGGCAATCGGACGAAGGACTTCGTAACGGCAGTTGATGAGAAGAACATCATTGTCGTAAAGGAACTGGAGCCTGGCGACGGGCATGAGGAACTGGAGAAGATCGCGCAGAACTTGTATGGGCTCCTGAAGGAAGATGGAGAAGAAGAGATTCTGATCGCCTATGGAACCATAGTCAATGACATTAAGGAAGTGTCTAAGTCTTATAAGGAAGCGAAGCTTGCCCTGGACGTTGGCAAGATATTCTTCGGGGAGCGAAGCGTAATCGCCTACAGCGCTTTGGGAATCGGACGCCTGATATACCAGTTGCCGATTCCGTTATGCAAGATGTTCATACGTGAGATTTTTGAGGGGAAATCGCCAGATGATTTTGATGAAGAGACGTTGACTACCATTAACAAATTCTTCGAAAATAATCTGAACGTATCAGAGACATCCAGACAATTATATATTCACCGTAACACATTAGTTTACCGGCTGGATAAGCTTCAGAAGAGCACGGGGCTAGATCTGCGCGTGTTTGAAGATGCCATTACATTCAAGATCGCACTTATGGTCGTGAAGTATATGAAGTATATGGAATCACTGGAGTATTAATAATCAGGAGGAAAGTATGATTGAATTAAAAGAAGTAACGAAAGAGTACTCGAAAGGGGTTGCAGCCCTGAACGGCGTTAACCTGAAGGTTGAGCAGGGTGAATTTGTATTTATCGTAGGGGACAGCGGATCAGGAAAGTCTACGCTGATACGTTTGATCATGAAGGAACTGGACCCTACATCAGGAACGATTGTCGTAAACGGACAGAACCTGAACCGGATGAAGCACAGGAAGATTCCGATGTACAGAAGAGGAATCGGAGTCGTATTCCAGGATTTCCGGCTTCTGAAGGACAGGAATATCTATGATAATATAGCATTTGCACAGCGCGTTACAGAAACGCCTACCCGAATCATCAAGAAAAAAGTGCCGGCGGCATTATCGCTGGTAGGGCTGGCCCAGAAGTACAAATCATATCCAAAGGAACTCTCCGGAGGAGAGCAGCAGCGTGTTGCCATCGCAAGAGCGATCGTAAATGAACCGGCAATCCTGCTGGCAGATGAGCCTACTGGTAACCTGGATCCGACAAATTCTTGGGAGATTATGAAACTGTTGGAAGAGGCGAATGACAGAGGAACAACCGTATTGGTTGTTACGCATAACCAGGAGATTGTAAACGAGATGAAAAAGCGAGTTGTTACAATGAAGAAGGGAGTCATTGTAAGCGACGAGAAAAAAGGTGGGTATAATAATGAGAATTAGTACAGTAGGATATTCGATGAAACAAGGGGTGAAGAACATTGGAAGAAACAAGATGTTCTCTATCGCATCCATTGCGACGATGGCAGCGTGTATCTTCCTGTTCGGCCTGTTCTACTCCATTGTCATCAACTTTAACTATATCGTGGAAAAAGCAGAAGAAGGGGTGGCGATTACCGTATTCTTTGAAGAGGATGCTACCAAGAGCCAGAAGGATAAGATTGGCGATGAACTCAAGACGGCTGATGGCGTTCTTGAAGTTAACTATATCAGCGCGGATGAAGCGTGGGATAAGTTCAAGGGCGATTATTTCGGAGAGTCAGGGGATCTTGCGGAAGGATTCAAAAGTGACAACCCGCTGGCTAATTCTGACAACTATGAAGTCTATATGGAAGACGTATCCAAGCAGAAGGATGTCGTTGCATTTGCGGAAGGCCTGGAAGGGGTCCGCAAGGTCAACAAGTCGGATGTTGTGGCAAAGACGCTGACAAGCGTGAATAAATTAGTGGGCTACGTTTCCGTGGCGATCATTGCGATCCTGCTGGCGGTATCCATATTCCTGATCAGCAATACGGTCACCATGGGTATTACGGTAAGGCGCGAGGAGATTGCCATTATGAAATACATAGGCGCGAAAGATGGATTCGTCCGGGCGCCGTTCGTGATAGAAGGTCTGATCATCGGAGCGGTGGGAGCCGTGATTCCGCTGGTGATGCTGTACTTCATGTATGACAAGGCGATTTCTTACATAATGACCAGATTCAGCCTTTTGAATAATATTGTAGACTTCCTTCCGGTGGCAACCGTCTATAAGACGCTGCTTCCAGTGGGAATCATTCTGGGAGTCGGAATCGGTTTCCTTGGAAGTTTCTTTACGATCCGTAAGCACCTGAAAGTATAATTTTTAAGGGGGATACATATGATACGAGGGAAGAGGTTGATAAGCCTTCTTCTGACGCTTATGCTGTGCTTAGGCCTGGCCATCCAGGTAAATGCGGCTGATCTTAGCGATACGAAGAAAAAGGCGCAGGAACTGGAAGAAAAAAAGAAAGCGGCAGAGGGCGAGAAGGCGTCTCTGGAGGCACAGTTAAGTTCGATCGTCTCGGAGATGGAGGATACCAAGACAAAGATCGACAAGAAAGAGGCCGAGATAACAGAGAAGGAAGACGAGCTGATTCAGGCCAAAGTCGATGAGAACGACCAGTATGAAAGCATGAAGAAGAGAATCAAATATATGTATGAGAACGGCAATTCTCAGTTTATTGAGATCTTGTGCGAGTCTAAAAGCATAGGTGATTTTCTCAACAATGCGGAGTATATTACGACCATTTCTGAATATGACCGGGATATGCTGGTAGAATTCCAGGAGGTCGTAAAGAAGGTGGAAGACCAAGAGGCGGCGCTCAAAGAAGAGTACGCCGAATTAGAGACGATGCAGAACGACCTGATCGCGAAGCAGGATGAAGTATCCGGCCTTATGGCCAGCAAAGAGGACGAGATCAGCAAGTTGGACAGCGAGCTGGGAGACACCAAGGATAAATTGTCCCAGCTGGAGGCGGCAGCGGCAGCTGCGCAGCGTAAGCAGAAAGAAGCGTCCGGAGGCGGAGGCGGTTCAGCTGGTGCGGCTGTGGTTACTGGCAATGGAACTTTTACCCATCCTTGTCCGGGATATTCTTATATATCCAGTCCGTTTGGGTACAGGGAACAGCCTTTGGCAGGCGCAAGCACGAACCATAAAGGCATTGATTACGCGGCGGGAATCGGAACCCCGATCTATGCAGCGGCGGCAGGGACGGTTGTCTCAGCAGGATACAGCGGGAACGCAGGAAAGATGATCGTTATCAACCATGGAAACGGATTGACGACGTATTACATGCATTGCAATGACCTGTATGTAAGCGCGGGACAGTCGGTCAGCAAAGGGCAGAACATTGCGGCTGTAGGAACAACCGGAAATTCTACGGGACCGCATCTTCATTTCCAGGTAAATTTAAATGGCACACCGGTTAATCCGGCAAATTATCTATAAGAACAGGATTTAATTAGATGAAAAACAAAAAAGGGTTTTTGCAGGGGGCGCTTTGCGGCGCCCTTGCTATGTTATTGGTGGCAGGGCTTGTATCCTGCGGGTTAAAAATGAAGGATAGCGGCAGCGGGAAAGACGCTGTCGATGGCAGCACGCAGAAGAAGGTATCGGAATTAAAGGAATTGATTGATCAGAATTATATGGGCGATGTAGATGAAAAGCAATTGGAAGAAGGCATCTACAAAGGCTTTATCAGTGGACTGGATGATCCCTATTCCGTATACTATGACGAGGAAGAGACCAAATCCCTTTATGAGACCACCGAGGGAGAGTATCAGGGAATCGGCGCGGTGCTGAGCCAGAATATGAACACTGGCATCATTACCCTGGTGCAGATTTATGATGATTCTCCTGCGATGAAGGCAGGGCTTAAGGATAACGATATTCTCTACAAAGTAAATGGGGAGGAAGTTACCGGCGTAGAACTGACGGAGGTTGTCTCCCATATTAAGGGGGAAAAAGGTACGACGGTAGAGATGACGGTGCTGCGAGGCGCTGACAATGAAGAAGTGACGGTGACTGCTACCCGGGATACCGTCGAGGCCCAGACGGTCAAGTATCGGATGATGGATGGCCAGATCGGGTATGTGTCAGTCTCTGAATTTGACAGCGTCACCTATGACCAGTACCAGAAGGCTCTTAAAGACTTAGAAGGCCAGGGGATGAAGGGACTGGTAGTGGATCTGCGCAACAATCCCGGAGGCAATCTGAATACCGTCTGCGACATGCTGGATTTGATGCTGCCAAAAGGGCTGATCGTATATACGGAAGACAAGGACGGCAATCGGCAGGAGGCCTCGTCAGATGATGAGAACCAGTTCACGCTGCCGCTGGCAGTATTGGTAAATGGTAATAGCGCCAGCGCTTCCGAAATCTATGCAGGGGCCATTCAGGACTACGGAATCGGCGATATTGTGGGAACCCAGACATACGGAAAGGGCGTGGTACAGCAGATCTTTGACCTGAAGGATGATACCTGCGTGAAGTTGACCATTGCAAAATACTTTACGCCTAAAGGGAGAAGCATTAACGGAAAAGGAATTACCCCCGATGTAGAGGTTGAGTATGAGGCGGATGAGAATAATCCGGAAGCCGACAATCAGCTGGATAAGGCCGTGGAAACGATAAAAAACAAACTGTAAGAGCCAAAAATCCACTGGGAATGCCAAATGGGGCATTCCCTTTTATTATTCCATGTGATAAAATAAACTACAGTATGGAATTCTATGCCCCATGGGGCATGCTGTCATGCCAAGGCAGGGACAGCGGAAAGGAAAGCATATATGACGATATTAATTAAAAATGGACATGTCGTCGATCCGCTTACAAGGATAGACGGAGACTATGATGTGCTGATTGAAGATAACCGAATCAAGAAGGTTGCAGCAATGATAGAAGAAGCGGCAGGGCAGGTCATCGATGCGAAGGGCTGCTATGTCATGCCGGGGTTCATAGACTTGCATGTGCACTTCAGAGATCCGGGCCTGGAATATAAAGAGACCCTCAAGACCGGAGGCGCGGCTGCCGTAAGAGGCGGCGTCACGACGGTGTGTGCTATGCCCAACACCAAGCCCGTCATTGACGATGGAACTAAAGTCAGAGATGTGCATGAAAGGGCAAAAAAGGACTCTCTTACAAATGTGATTCAGATCGGGGCGGTAACAAAAGGGCAGAATGGAAAGGAACTGGCAGACATTGAAGGGATGGCGAAGGAAGGCTGCCATGCCATCAGCGAAGACGGGAAGTCGGTGATGGATGCCTCCCTTTACAGAAAGGGAATGAAGGCTGCCAAAGAATGTGGAATCTCGGTTTTTGCCCATTGCGAGGATATCAACATGGTGGAAGGCGGCGTGATGAACGCGGATGAGAATGCAAGACGTCTGGGAATGAAAGGAATTACCAACTCCGTGGAGGATGTGATCGTGGCAAGAGATATCCTGCTGGCGAAGGAGACCGGCGTGAGGCTTCATCTGTGCCACTGTTCTACAGCGGACAGCGTGGAGATGATCCGCCTGGCCAAGGAAGAGGGGCTGCCGGTTACCGGCGAAGTGTGCCCGCATCATTTTACCTTGTGCACAGATGATATCAAGGAAGATGATGGAAATTATAAGATGAATCCGCCGCTTAGAAGCAAAAAGGATGTGGAAGCATTGAGAAAAGGGCTAACGGACGGCGTTATGGATGTCATAGCTACCGATCATGCCCCCCACTCAGAAGAAGAGAAGAACCAGTCCATGGAAAAGGCATTCTTTGGAATCGTCGGTCTGGAGACGTCTGCGGCGCTGACTTATACGGAATTAGTAAAGCCAGGCATTCTTAGCATCATGGATATGGCGGAAAAGATGAGTTTCAATCCGGCAAGGATCTTGGGACTTGGGGAGAAAGGCTCTGTATCCGAGGGGAAGATTGCGGATATTGTGATCTTTGATCCGGACAAGTCCTACGTCATTGATAAGAATACTTTTGCGTCCAAAGGAAAGAATACGCCGTTTGACGGCTATCCGGCAACAGGGAAGGTAAGGTATACTCTGGTAGATGGCAGAATCGTGTACAAAGATGAGAAAAACTAGGAGGTAGAAGAGTTGATTAACCAGTTGATTGCAAATATAAAAAAGACGGAAGCCCCCATCGTAGTTGGGCTGGATCCAATGTTAAATTATATTCCGGAACAGGTACAGAAGAAAGCCTACGAAGAATTCGGCGAAACGCTTGAGGGGGCAGCGGAAGCAATCTGGCAGTTTAATAAGGAGATCGTAGATAAGACCTATGACCTGATACCGGCGGTAAAGCCGCAGATCGCCATGTATGAACAGTTCGGGATCCCGGGGCTTGCGGCATTTAAAAAGACGGTAGATTACTGTAAGGAAAAAGGTCTGGTCGTCATCGGCGATATCAAGAGAGGCGATATTGGCTCCACATCAGCCGCTTATGCCACAGGACATATCGGCAGGGTCCAGGTAGGGGACAAGGCCTATGCGCCGTTTGATGAGGATTTCGTAACGGTCAATCCGTATCTTGGCTCGGACGGAGTGAATCCGTTCCTGGATGTATGTAAGGAAGAGAAAAAAGGCATATTCGTGCTGGTCAAGACTTCCAATCCTTCCAGCGGAGAGTTCCAGGATCAGTTGATCGATGGCCGCCCGCTCTATGAACTCGTAGGCGAGAAAGTGGCAGCCTGGGGCGAAGAAGTTATGGGAGATGCGTACAGTTATGTGGGCGCCGTTGTAGGGGCAACTTATCCCAAGATGGGAAAGGCGCTCAGAAAGATCATGCCGAAAGCCTATATCCTCGTGCCGGGCTATGGCGCGCAGGGCGGAAAAGGAAAGGATCTGGTACATTTCTTTAATGAAGACGGCCTGGGGGCGATCGTCAATTCCTCCAGGGGAATCATTGCCGCCTATAAGCAGGAGAAGTATCAATCCTTCGGTCCTGAGAACTTTGGGGATGCCTCCAGGGCGGCCGTAAAGGACATGGCAGAGGATATCAAGGGGGCATTGGAGAACCGCGCATAAGCAAAGATCGGATGAAGGGGATAGGAGGACAAAGATGAGCAAGTATAAAGAACAAGCAGTCGTCGTCGCGCAGGAGAGAATCGCGACAGATATCTACAGCCTGTGGATTCAGACGGCGAATATTGCCGCAGAGGCAGGACCGGGACAATTTCTGTCCGTATATACCAGAGATGAGAGCAAGCTGCTTCCCCGTCCCATCAGCATCTGCGAGGTTGATAAGGATAAGAGCTATATCCGGCTGGTATATCGGGTGACCGGAAAGGGAACAGGGACGCAGCAGTTTGCGGCATTGAAGGAAGGCGACCAGGTCGCGGTCATGGGGCCTCTGGGAAATGGCTTCATGACGAATTGTCCGAGGAAGGCATTTCTTATCGGCGGAGGAATTGGAATACCGCCGATGCTGGAACTGGCAAAGCAGTTAGACTGCGAAAAACAGATTATAGCAGGGTACCGGGACGAATTATTCCTGACAGAAGAACTAAAAGAATATGGCAGCGTCTATGTGGCTACGGAAGACGGAAGTTCTGGAACCAAGGGGAATGTACTGGATGCCATCCGTGAAAACGGGCTGGACGCAGAGATTATCTATGCCTGCGGACCGGCGCCAATGCTCCGGGCACTGAAGGCATATGCCGAGGAAAAGAATATTCCATGCTATCTATCTTTGGAAGAACGGATGGCCTGCGGCATCGGCGCTTGTCTTGCATGCGTATGCCAGTCCAAGGAAGTGGATGGCCACAGCCATGTGCATAATAAGCGGGTCTGCAAGGACGGGCCGGTATTCTTGGCTACGGAGGTGGAATTATAATGGATACGAGAATTAATCTTGCTGGCGTAGAACTTAAGAATCCGGTCATGACAGCATCCGGAACCTTTGGATCCGGGGAAGAGTATAGCGAATTCGTAGATCTTAACAGGCTGGGGGCCGTCGTCACCAAAGGCGTGGCCAACGTGCCATGGCCGGGAAATGCTACGCCCAGAATCGCGGAGACAAAATGCGGCATGATGAATGCCATCGGACTGCAGAATCCGGGAATCGACGTATTCTGCCGGCGGGACATCCCGTTCCTTAAGCAGTTTGACACCAGGATTATCGTGAATGTCTGCGGACGGACAACGGAAGATTATTGCGAAGTGGTGGAGCGCCTTGCCGATGAAGCAGTGGATATGCTGGAGATCAACATTTCCTGCCCGAATGTAAAAGAAGGAGGCATTGCTTTCGGACAGAATCCCAAGGCGGTTGAGACAATTACCGCGGAGGTGAAGAAACGGGCCAGACAGCCGGTGATCATGAAACTTAGCCCCAATGTAACAGATATTACAGAGACTGCAAAAGCAGCAGAGGCAGGCGGAGCAGACGTGCTTTCCCTGATCAACACGCTGACAGGGATGAAGATTGACATTCATAAGAGGGCATTTGCCCTGGCCAACAGGACCGGGGGACTCTCGGGACCGGCGATTAAGCCGATTGCCGTCAGAATGGTCTATCAGGTGGGCAATGCGGTGAAGCTTCCTATCATCGGAATGGGCGGAATCGCTACGGCTGAAGATGCAATAGAATTCCTCCTTGCAGGGGCCACGGCGGTTTCCGTGGGAACAGCCAATTTTTTCAATCCTGCCGCAACCATAGAAGTGGCGGAAGGCATCGAGCAGTACATGAAGCAGTATGGATTTGCCCATGTTAAGGATATGATTGGCATTGTTAAATAGTTGAAGAAGTATGCTATAATAACTTGATGCACCATAATCACAGAAGGTGCCATAAAAAGGAGATGTTGACTATGGAACAGTATAAACGGGAATTTATCGAATTCATGATTGACTGCGAAGTATTAAAATTCGGAGACTTTGTTACCAAGAGCGGCAGGAACACGCCATTTTTCGTAAATACAGGATTTTACCGTACAGGAGCGCAGCTACGCAAATTGGGCGAGTACTATGCCAAGGCGATAGAAAGCAAGTTTGGCTTTGACTTTGACGTGCTGTTCGGGCCGGCCTATAAGGGGATTCCGCTGACGGTGGCGACGACGATGGCAATCAGCCAGTTCTATGACAAGGATATCAAGTATTGCTCCAACCGGAAAGAGGTCAAGGACCATGGAGACAAAGGAATCCTTCTTGGAAGCCCCATTGCCGACGGAGACAAGGTTGTAATCATTGAAGACGTGACGACTGCCGGAACCTCCATTCAGGAGACGCTGCCGATCATCAATGCGCAGGGAGACGTAACTGTCGCGGGCCTGGTAGTTTCCGTAGACCGTATGGAGCGGGGACAGGGAGAAAAGAGCGCGCTGGCTGAGATTGAAGAAAAATACGGGCTTAAGACGACGGCTATCGTAACGATGGCGGAAGTGGTAGAACATTTGTACAATAAGCCATATAAAGGAAAAATTATTATTGATGATACATTAAAAGCAGCAATTGACACATATTATAAACAGTATGGCGTGAAATAAGACCAGGAGGGATTATGATGAACGAGAGAGCGTATAAGGCTATGAGTTTTGCCGGGGCAGTCAATATTGCGGTTGGAATTGTGATAGCAGTCGTAGGAGTTGCGGCAGGAGTGCTGGCAATCATCAGTGGAGCACGCTTACTGAGAGAGAAAAAAGGGCTTACTTTCTAAGAAGTCCGGATTGAAAGGGTGCTTGATTTTTGAATTCAAAGAGCAGAAAAAGAATCCGTATTCTCGGAAAGATATTGTTCGTACTGTATATTATATTTATTATTTACTTTCTGATATTTTCCGATTGGTACGGACGCACGGGAGAGATGCAGGAGTACCATTATAATCTTGTGCTTTTTAAAGAAATAAAAAGATTCTGGGAGTATAGAGACCAGGTTGGCATGTTTGCCATGTTTACCAACCTGTTCGGAAACGTAATCATCTTTATGCCGTTTGGATTCTTTATGCCGATGGCCAGCAAATACAGAAGTTTACTCTCGACGGTATTCTACAGTTTCGGTCTAAGCCTCTGCGTAGAGACTTTCCAGCTACTCACAAAGGTAGGAAGTTTTGATGTGGATGACCTTCTGCTCAATACGATTGGGGGACTGGCAGGCTACATCTTATTCGTAATTTGCGCGGCAATAAGGAGAAGACATGTTTATAAAAAGAAAAATAACCACAGAAGAAGATAGGGCAAAAGCCATTGCAAAGACCAGGGAAAAGCAGAGAAAGAAAATGATCAAGACCAAGTATGGCCAGGCGCCTCTTCGGCATTCAAAGAAGGGGATATATTCCTGCTTTTACGGCGTGGTCGTATTTATCCTGCTGGTTCTTATGCTGATCATCGCATTTGCAAGCAAGGGAGAGGTGAATATCCTAATAGGATTCATCGGACTTGGTACGCTGGCGCTATCCTTTATGGGCCTGCTGCTGGGCGTGCGGGGCTTCCGGGAAAGGGATAAGAATTACATAACGTGCAAGGTGGGAATTGGTGCCAATGCGGCCTTCCTCCTTGGACTGACTGCAATATTCATCAGGGGGCTGTTTTAAATGATAGAAGAAAGATATGAATTGGCAATTGGACGTATCCGTGAAATAGAAAAAGAGAGCACGGTTGGCAGTGAATTTCGGGATTATTTCCACGAGATGGCAGGATTTGCCATCATGATAGACGAACTGCGGACAGAACTTCAAAGCGGCAGATACCAGGCGCTGGAATTAGAAGAACTTAAGGAATGGAACCACAGGCTGTATCAGGATATTCTTCCGGATCGGTATGAGGCCAGTTATGGGAATCCCTCTTATGCCGTGAACCGGTGCGGGAAGGACTACGGCTTAGCCTTAAGCTTTCTGTATGCGGAACTTAGGGGAGCCATTGCCTATACATTCGAGCAGAAAACGGAATATCTGGATATTCTATTTGAACTTCTGGTCGAAGTATACAATCAATTTGAAGAAGAGCCATATCCGGCGATTGAAAGTATAAAGGAGACTATATATTGGTATGCCAGCGATTATTGCGACGTATTCGTCGCAGACCGGATCCGGGAGCAGATTGACCCGGATGAAACCTTTGCCGCAGGCATCATTATGGACAGCGACCTTGACGATATAAGATACCTGTACCAGTTCGGCGAGTATATAAGCGAGAATGAACTTCAGACGGCCAGGCATCTGATGAAACTGGATGACGCGGTCATAAAGAGGATGGCCGATGTCTACACGGAAGGATATCGGATCGGGTTTGTGAATACCGGAAAGGATCTGTCAAGGAAGTCCGCGGTTAATATCCGCTATGTCCTTGGATTTGAGCGGGTCATTAAAAAAGCCATTGCTAATTTTGAGAAGATGGGGCTTAAGCCGGTGATCTACCGTTCTGGCGTAAGCGTCCTGACCAAAAGGCAGCATCTAAAGATTGGGTATTTTGGGGCGGTCGCGAATAAGCAGTATGAGTATGACCATAGGAATGACCAGGCGCTGTTTCTGGATAAAAAGTTCCTGGAACGGAAGCTGGAAGTCGTCAAGACTACGTATGAGAGTTGTAAGGAGTTGGCTGCCGGGTTTGCCGGCCCCGCCTGCATTGAGATGTTTGGAGAAGAGCCTTTTGCGCCCGAGCAGAAGGAAGACGTATTGAAACTGTCCGAAAAGCAGGAGGAGCTTGTTCTGCTCTTCGACAGCCGCCAGAGTCAGATTACCAACGAGTATATCCGGGGGGATGAGAGAAGTTTTACTATCGTGGCTTATCCGGTCCCGGAGATTGGCGAGAGGTATGAAGAGATCTTCGATGAGATTATCCGAATCAATACGCTGGACGCCGGGACCTATGAGAAAGTACAGCAGACGCTGATCGATGCCCTTGATCAGGGAGAATATGTCCATATTCTCGGAGATAATGGCAATCGGACGGATCTGAAGGTCCAGTTGTATCCGTTAAAGGATCCGCAGAAAGAGACAATATTTGAAAACTGCGTAGCAGATGTAAATATTCCAGTGGGAGAAGTCTTTACTTCTCCGGTGCTGGAAGGAACCAGCGGGTTGCTCCATGTAAGCAAGGTCTATCTGAATGAACTACAGTATAAGGATCTGGAAATCACATTTGCCAATGGAATGATCGCGGATTATAACTGCGGGAATTTTGACCGGGAACTGGAGAATAAGGAATACATCCATGATAATATTCTCCATAAGCATCCGACCCTGCCGCTTGGAGAGTTTGCGATCGGTACGAATACGACCGCGTATGTGGCGGCACGAAAGTACGGGATTGAAGAGAAGATGCCTATTCTGATTGCGGAGAAGATGGGTCCCCACTTTGCGGTGGGCGATACCTGCTATAGCTGGAGCGAGAATATCAAAGTATATAATCCCAATGGGAAAGAGATTGTAGCCCGGGATAATTCCGTGTCCATCCAGCGCAAGGAAGATGTGTCCAAGGCATATTTCTACTGCCATACGGATATTACCATTCCTTATGAGGAATTAAAGAGTATTACGGTCGTGACGAAGTCAGGAGAGGAAATCGCTCTTCTTGAAAATGGAAGATTTGTCCTTCCGGGAACGGAGATTCTCAATGAACCGTTGAAAAATGCAGATAAATAATGTATCATGAACCCATAGTGCCGGAAGCCGGGATAGCGCGGATCCGGGGCAGTTATACGAGAAAGGATGAAGATTATGCCAAAAGTAGGAATTGTGATGGGCAGCGACTCTGATCTGAAAGTAATGAGCAAAGCTGCAGCAATGCTGGAAAAATTAGGAATTGACTATGAGATGACAATTATCTCTGCACACAGAGAACCAGATGTGTTCTTTGAATGGGCAAAGGCAGCAGAAGGAAAGGGAATTAAGGTAATTATCGCAGGAGCAGGAATGGCAGCGCATCTTCCTGGAATGTGCGCCGCATTATTCCCGATGCCGGTAGTCGGCGTGCCGATGTCAGGCAAGAACCTGGGAGGAGAAGACGCGCTGTTTTCAATCGTGCAGATGCCGCCTGGAATTCCGGTTGCGACCGTAGCGATTGACGGAGGCATGAATGCGGCGATTCTGGCAGCAAAGATCCTGGCTACCTCTGATGAGGAACTCTTAGGCAGATTAAAAGAATATTCCAAAGAGATGAAAGAGACTGTCCAGGCGAAGGCTGCAAGACTGGATGAGATCGGCTATGAGGAATACCTGAAATAAAAGAATAGAATGATGAAAACAATATACAAGGAGATATGTTATGGATTATAAAAATGCAGGTGTAGATATTGAGGCTGGCTACAAGTCAGTGGAACTTATGAAAGAGCATATAAAACAGACTATGAGGCCGGAAGTCCTGACGAATATCGGAGGGTTCTCAGGAGCTTTTTCCATGGAGGCGTTTAAGAATATGGAGAAGCCTACGCTGGTATCCGGAACAGACGGCGTTGGAACAAAGTTAAAACTGGCATTTATTATGGACAAGCATGATACGATCGGTATCGACTGCGTGGCCATGTGCGTAAATGATATTGCATGTGCAGGCGGTGAGCCATTATTCTTCCTTGACTATATTGCGTGTGGAAAGAACGAGCCCGAGAAGATCGCGACCATCGTGAGCGGCGTTGCCGACGGATGCGTGCAGTCGGACGCGGCCCTGATCGGCGGGGAGACGGCTGAGATGCCAGGATTCTATCCGGAAGACGAATACGATCTTGCCGGATTTGCAGTTGGCGTGGTAGATGAGAAAGACCTGATTACAGGGAAGGAATTAAGGCCAGAAGATGTGCTGATTGGCATGGCTTCTTCCGGCGTGCACAGCAATGGATTCTCCCTTGTCCGCAAAGTCTTTGAGATGACGGCAGAGTCGCTGAATACATATTATGACGAACTGGGAACTACCCTTGGGGAGGCGCTGCTTGCACCGACCAAGATCTATGTAAAGGCATTGAAAAGCGTGAAGGCAGCAGGCGTGAAGATTAAGGCCTGCAGCCATATTACAGGCGGCGGCTTCTATGAGAATATCCCAAGAATGCTCTGCGATGGAGTATGCGCGGTCGTTGAAAAGGACAGTTATCCAATACCGGCAATCTTTAAGATGCTTGCAAGGGAAGGCCAAATTGAAGAGCATGCTATGTATAATACCTATAACATGGGCATCGGCATGATGGTTGCTGTTGATCCGGCAGATGTGGATAAGACCATGGACGCTATGAAGGCGGCAGGAGAGCAGCCATATGTGGTGGGACGCATCAAAGCAGGAGAAAAGGGAGTTACGTTATGCTAAATGTGGTCGTGCTGGTATCTGGAGGCGGTACAAATCTGCAGGCAATCATTGATGCCATAGAATCCGGAACCATTACCAATACAAAGATTATCGGAGTGATCAGTAACAATAAGAAGTCCTATGCACTGGAAAGAGCCAGGAACCATGGAATCGAGAATCTTTGCATATCTCCGAAGGACTATGAAACCAGGGCGGTCTTCAACGAAAAGTTCATGGAAGCGGTAGATGGAATGAATCCGGACCTGATCGTGCTGGCTGGATTCCTAGTTGTCATACCGCCAAAGATGATTGAAAAGTACAGGAATCGGATTATCAATATCCATCCATCCCTGATCCCTTCCTTCTGTGGTACCGGGTATTATGGGCTGAAAGTGCATGAGGCGGCGCTTAAGCGCGGCGTGAAAGTGGCGGGGGCGACCGTTCATTTTGTGGATGAGGGAACCGATACAGGCCCGATCATTCTGCAGCAGGCAGTGGAGGTCCAAAACACAGATACACCGGAAGTGCTTCAAAGGCGCGTGATGGAACAGGCGGAATGGAAGATACTTCCGAAGGCAATCGATCTGATTGCCAATGGGAAGGTGACGGTGACGGATGGCATGGCCAGGGTCACAGACTAAGCAAACGAGATAAGAAGAATAGAATGATTCATACATAGGAGGTCCGAAATGAAGGTTTTGATTGTCGGAAGCGGCGGAAGAGAGCATGCGATCGCATACTGTGTCGCAAAGAGCGAGAAGGTAGATAAAATTTACTGCACCCCGGGTAACGCCGGTATTGCAGAATATGCACAGTGCGCTCCCATTGGAGCAATGGAATTTGACAAAATTGTAGCATTTGCCAGGGAAAAAGAGATTGATCTTGTAATCGTGGGAATGGATGATCCGCTGGTAGGCGGCCTGGTAGATGAACTGGAGGCGGCAGGAATCCGCGCATTCGGACCCAGGAAGAACGCGGCAATCCTGGAAGGTTCCAAAGCATTTTCCAAGGACTTGATGAAGAAGTACAATATTCCAACGGCTGCATATGAGAATTTTACGGATCCGCAGAAGGCCCTTGCATATCTTGAGACAGCCAAATTCCCCATTGTCCTGAAGGCGGACGGACTGGCGCTGGGAAAAGGCGTGCTTATCTGCAGCACCCTGGAAGAGGCCAGAGAAGGCGTAAAGACGATTATGCTGGATAAGAAGTTTGGCTCTGCAGGCAATGAGATGGTCATCGAAGAATTCATGACAGGCCGCGAAGTATCCGTCCTATCCTTTGTAGACGGCAATACGATCAAGACCATGACATCCGCCCAGGATCACAAGCGGGCAGGCGATGGAGACACGGGGCTTAACACTGGCGGCATGGGAACATTTTCTCCCAGCCCGTTCTATACGAAAGAGGTAGAGGAATTCTGCAACAAATATGTGTATCAGGCAACCGTGGATGCGATGAAGGCAGAAGGAAGGCCTTTTAAGGGCGTCATCTTCTTTGGGCTGATGCTGACAGAGGAAGGGCCGAAAGTCCTGGAATACAATGCAAGATTCGGAGATCCGGAAGCCCAGGTGGTCCTTCCGAGAATGAAGAATGATATTATTGAAGTTGTGGAAGCCTGCATTGACGGAACGCTGGATCAGGTTGACCTGGAGTTTGAGGACAATGCAGCCGTGTGCGTCGTCCTGGCCAGCGATGGATATCCGGTGGAGTACAAGAAAGGACTTCCAATCTCAGGCCTTGAGGAATTCGAGAAGCATGAGGGATACTACTGCTTCCATGCCGGAACCAAGTTTGATGGAGACCGGATCGTGACGAATGGAGGACGCGTGCTTGGCGTGACCGCCAAAGGGAAAGATCTGAAGGAAGCAAGAGAAAATGCTTATGCAGCGACACAGTGGGTGCAGTTCGATAACAAATATATGCGTCATGATATCGGCAAAGCGATAGACGAGGCGTAAGATATGGATCATAAATAGATGCAAGAGGGCAGGCGAGTTTTTCGCCTGCCCTCTTGCTGCATGAAAGAAAAACAGAAGACTAGTAGTTACCCAACTCGGCCAGATAGCGGTCGATCTTCTTTAATCTTTTTTCGATCCCTTTCACCTTGTGGCTGATGGTATCAAGAAGCGCTTCTGCAACAAACTGAGGGCCTGTCAGTGAATTGAAGAATGCGTTGCTGTCTACCGGAACTGTGAAGAGAGTGGTGGCATACTGTGCCAGAAGCGCGCTTGGCTTGTCTGTAATTACGATGATATTGGCTTTGGCTTCCTGCGCCATTCTGGCAGTAATCTTATCAATAGAAGAATATCTTGGAAAACTGAACATAATCAGGCAGTCATCCCTGGATATGTTACATATATGGTCAATAGGGCTGATGGCGGAACTGCTGGCTGATTCTACATTTGGTACCATATGCTTCAGATATAGCAGAAAATAGTCGCCCAGGCATGAGTTGCCTCTGGAAGCCACAATGTATTTGCGCTTGCTTGATATGATAGTGTCGGCAGCTTCTTCGAACGTTGCGGGAGCGTTATGGACCAGGGCGGACTCCAGATTTTTAGCCGCGTTTTTAAAATGCCGATTAATATAATCGGAGTTGCTTTCGAGTTTTGCCCTTTTTACCACCCGCTGTGCCGGTACCGTGATGGTACTGGAGATGCTTAGCACCTTATCTTGATAATCTTTTCTCAAAGATTTCTGGAAATCCATGAATCCGCTAAAGCCCAGCGACCGGCTGAAACGGATGACGGATGACTCGCTCACCCCCAATTTCATAGCTATCTCGGTGGATGTCATGAAGCAAGCATCAGCCGAATTGTCTAAGACATACTGGCCAATCATCTTTTGCGTTTTCGTTAAATTGGCACTATGGATGGTTTCTCTCAATTCTTTCATATGTTTACCTCCGGCAGAACAGGAATATGAAAATTCCCCTCTCTTAATTTATAATTAGATTTAATCATGAAATGAGGAAATATGCAAGTGCAATTGTGAATACAATTGACATATTATTAACACAATTAAAAGTTTTTGTGAAAAAAATAACTTTTATTGAATAATATAGACGGGTGTGTTAGTATAATTTTAGAGACAAATGAATAATATTCTTCACAAAGCAAGAACGGTGAAAAATATTGTTCATTCAAAGTCATGTGCCGGAACGAACGGCAGGCAAAATATAATTATTTAATTACAAACTAGGAGGTAAATTAAAGTGAAAGTAGGATGCGTAAAAGAGATTAAAAACAACGAATTCCGTGTAGGTATGACACCTGATAATGTTAAGAGTTATTCAAACGCAGGCCACGAAGTTTATATCGAGAAAGGTGCTGGACTTGGATCTGGATTTACAGATGAAGAGTATGTAGAAGCTGGCGCAAAGATGATCGATACTGCAAAAGAAGTATGGGATACAGTTGAGATGATGATCAAGGTTAAAGAGCCATTGCCAGAGGAGTATCCATTATTCCACGAAGGATTGATCCTTTATACATATCTTCACCTTGCAGCTGATAAGCCGCAGACAGATGCACTCTTAAACGGAAAAGTAAAGGGTGTTGCATACGAGACATTGATCGAGAGAAACGGAAGCATTCCTCTTCTTGCTCCAATGAGCCAGATCGCTGGACGTCTTAGTATCCAGGAAGGTGCTAAGTACTTAGAGAAGACATACGGCGGCGAAGGCGTTCTTCTTGCCGGAGTACCAGGAACACCGAAGGCTAACATCGTTATCCTTGGCGGCGGATCTGTTGGAACAAACGCTTGCAAGATTGCTGTAGGTATGGGCGCTAACGTAACGATCATGGATATCAATCTTCAGAGACTGGCATATCTTGATGACATCTTTGGGGCTCGTATCCAGACATTGGTATCCAACGATGCAAATATCGAGAGAGCAGTTAAAGAAGCTGACCTTGTTATCGGCTGCGTGCTGATTCCAGGAAAAGCTGCTCCGAAGATCTTCAAGAAGAAATATCTCAAAGAGATGAAGCCAGGCGCTGTATTTGTAGACGTTGCTGTTGACCAGGGCGGATGCGGCGAGACAACAAAGGTTACCTATCATGATGATCCGATCTTCATCGAAGAAGGCGTTGTTCACTATTGTGTAGGAAATATGCCGGGAGCAGTTCCGAGAACTTCTACGATCGCTCTGACAAACGCTACATTAAGCTATGGCCTTCAGATCGCAGGCAAAGGCTTAGAGCAGGCTTGCAAGGACAATGACGTTCTATACTCTGCAATCAACACATATGATGGAAAACTTACCTGCAAGAACGTAGCAGATAGTTTCGATTGCTATGAGTATGCAGATGTTAAAGGTCTGTTTTAATTAATTCGACAATTTCCAAACTTAATTCCTTCAAAGTTGCGAAAGGGGCTTACAATTTAGGTTGTAAGCTCCTTTTAGTTGTGTTATATTATGTGTATAACACAACGAATGATGGAAAAGGTGATATTATGCTGATAGAGATTGATTTTAACAGTGATGAGGCGTTATATGTCCAATTGCAGAACCAGATTATTATGGGAATTGCCATGGATATTATCCGGGAGGGCGACGCGCTTCCATCCGTAAGGCAGATGGCTGACACTGTTGGCATCAATATGCATACGGTAAATAAGGCATATACGATTTTGAAACAGGAAGGATTTATCCAGCTGGACAGAAGGAAGGGAGCGGTCATTGCCATTGATGTGGATAAGGCCAGGGCGCTTCTGGAGATGAAGGAACAGCTTCGGATACTGCTTGCAAAAGGAAGCTGCAAGGATATTTCCAGAGAAGAGGTACATGCTTTGGTAGATGAGATATTTGACGAGTATAGAAAGGGAAAGACACAATGAATTATACGGAACAGGCAAATGATGTTTTGAGAATTGCGAAGAATATTGCAAAAGAATTAGATCATCCTTATGTAGGAACAGAACACCTGCTTCTAGGCTTGAGAAAAGTCTATACCGGAATCGCGGGCCAGGTGCTGGCCATAAGCGGAGTTGATGAAGAAAAGATATTAAAAGTAGTGGATGAACTGGTATCCCCGGTGGGAAGCGTTGCGCTTGCCCATAACCCGGAGATCAGCCCGAGGCTTGCATATATTCTGGAAGAGAGCAAGGCAGAAGCCTTGCGGTTCCAGTCTAATCAGATTGGGACGGAGCATATGCTTCTTTCGCTGCTGCATGAGACGGACTGCGTGGCCACGAGAATTCTGCTGACTTTGAATATCAGCCTTCAGAAGTTATATCAGGATATCCTATCTGTCCTTGGCGTGGATCCGAAGGAGTATCAGGAGGAACTGCTGCAGGAGTCCGGCAAGAAGAAGGAAGGGGTTGCACAGCAGTATGGCACGGATCTGACCGCTCAGGCAAAAGAAGGAAAACTGGATCCTGTCATTGGACGGGAAGAAGAGATTGGCAGACTGATGCAGGTATTAAGCCGGAGGACGAAGAACAATCCCTGCCTGGTAGGCGAGCCGGGGGTTGGTAAGACAGCAGTGATTGAAGGGCTTGCAGCTAAGATCGCATCCGGAATTGTTCCGGAAGGCATGAAGGATAAGAGAATCCTGACTATGGATCTGGCCGGTATGATTGCCGGTTCTAAGTATCGCGGAGAATTCGAGGAAAGGATGAAGAAGTTGATCCATGAAGTAAAGGCCGCGGGAAATATCATTCTGTTTCTTGACGAGGTTCATACGATTATAGGCGCTGGAGGCGCAGAAGGTGCTATCGATGCATCGAATATATTAAAGCCATCTCTCGCAAGAGGCGAGATTCAGTTGATTGGAGCCACCACGATTGTAGAGTATCGCAAGTATATCGAGAAGGATGCCGCATTGGAGCGACGTTTTCAGCCGATTACGGTGGAAGAGCCTACCCAGGAGCATTGCCTGAACATACTCAAAGGCCTGCGGGCAAGATATGAGGCTCACCATCATGTACAGATAGAAGAGGAAGCGCTTGAGGCGGCGGTAAAGCTTTCCAGCCGCTATATTAATGACAGGTTCCTGCCGGATAAGGCGATTGACGTACTGGATGAGGCGTGCTCTAAAGTAAGCTTAAGAGGCTTTAGGGTGCCGGATGGCATCTTCGCCCTGGAAGAATCGGTGACCGAACTGTCGAAAGAGATTGAGGAGGAGATCTGCCAGGGAAATATGACGGAGGCATCCTTGTTAAGAAAAGAACGGGATGAGGCGGCAAAAAAACTAGAGCAGATTAAGAAGCGTTTCCATAAAAGGAATGAAGACAGGACAGTGGCGGTTACGGAAGAAGATATTGCCGGCGTAGTATCCCAGTGGACGAAGATTCCGGTGCAGAAGTTGGCAGAATCAGAAAGCGCCAGACTCAATAAACTGGAACAGACGCTTCATAAGAGAGTTGTCGGACAGGAAGAAGCAGTATCCGCGGTGGCCAAAGCAATCAAAAGAGGAAGGGTCGGGCTCAAGGATCCCAAGCGTCCCATTGGATCGTTTTTGTTCCTTGGTCCTACTGGCGTTGGAAAGACAGAACTATCCAAGGCGCTGGCAGAGGCTTTGTTTGGAAATGAAGATGCCATGATCCGGGTTGACATGTCAGAGTATATGGAGAAGCACAGCGTGGCCAAGATGATAGGCTCTCCTCCGGGATATGTGGGCCATGATGATGGAGGCCAGTTAAGTGAGCAGGTGAGACGGCATCCTTATTCTGTCATCCTGTTTGACGAGATTGAAAAGGCGCATCCGGATGTATTCAACATCCTGCTGCAAGTGCTGGATGATGGCCATATAACCGATTCCCAGGGAAGGAAAGTGGACTTTCGCAATACGGTGATTATTATGACGTCCAATGCAGGCGCCCAGGCAATTATTGATCCGAAAAAACTGGGATTCAATGCTAAGGAAGATGCTGCAGGGGATTACAAGCGGATGAAGAGCAACGTTATGAATGAGATCAAGTTGATCTTCCGGCCGGAATTCCTCAACAGGATTGATGAGATCCTGGTATTCCATCCGCTTGATAAGGAGCAGATGAGGAAGATTGTCAGCATGATGTGCAGAGAACTTGCCAGACGCGCCAAAGACCAGCTGGGTATTAAGCTGGATATCAGGGATTCTGTAAAGAGTCATATTGTTGAAACGGGCACAGATAAGAAGTATGGCGCCCGTCCGCTCAGAAGGGCCGTCCAGAACCAGCTGGAGGATAAACTTGCAGAAGCACTCTTAAGCGGAGAGATTACAAGGGATTCTGAAGTGGCGGTCGGAATGTCTAAAAAAGAAATAAAATTTATTCCAAGGACTACAAATTAAAATTGATTTGATATATAATAGGGATACAAAAGAAGAACCTTAGGAGGAAAAAATAATGGCAGCAGTGAAAGACCTATTGAAAGCGGAAGTTGATGGCACGCTTAGTTTTGGGGACTACACACTAGAGAATAAGACAAAACTGGATGGTTTTGAATTTCAGGGAGATTTATATAAAGTAAAGACTTTTGCTGAGATTACAAAGTTGGAAAAGAACGGCATGTTTGTATATGAGTCTGTGCCGGGAACGGCGGTTGAAAACTTTAAGGCGACGGAAGACATAGTAACATTCAAGGTATCTGGCATGAAAGATGCTCAGTTTACTCTGGAATTGGAAGCAGACAGCGAATATGTCGTATACATGGATGATGTGAATGTAGGCGATATGAAGACCAATTTAAGCGGCAAGTTAAGCGTAAGTACGGAACTGGAGCCAAATCAATCCGTAGAGGTAAAGGTTGTAAAGAAGTAGCAGAATATGAGAATAAAGTCAGAAGGGCTGCAGATAGCAGCCCTTCTTTCAGCATAGGCGATAGCGATCGTAAGGAGATGAATGATGGCAAAGGCAAAAAAAAGCGTATTCTTCTGCCAGAATTGCGGGCATGAAGAAAGCAAGTGGCTGGGACAGTGCCCAGCGTGCAAAGAATGGAATACTTTTGTTGAAGAGAAGGTGACATCTGTAAAGGCTGGAACCGTGCGGGATAAGAAGGAAGCTCAGATCGTAGCTTTGTCGAGCGTGGAGACGGATGAAGATGAACGCATGATGACGGAAATGGCAGAGCTTGACCGGGTGCTTGGAGGAGGAATCGTACCGGGCTCTCTGGTGCTGGTCGGAGGCGATCCTGGAATCGGAAAGTCTACGCTTCTTCTGCAGGTCTGCCAGAGGCTGGCTGCTATGAATAAGAAGATATTATATATATCGGGAGAGGAATCTTTAAAGCAGATCAAGCTTAGGGCAAACCGGATGGGGGATTTCTCCCATACCCTTTTTCTTCTGTGCGAGACGAATCTGGATATGATACGCAACGTAATCGAGCAGCAGACGCCGGACATGGTGGTGATCGATTCGATTCAGACTATGTATAACGAAGAGGTGGGGTCAGCGCCAGGAAGCGTGTCGCAGGTCAGAGAGTCTACGAATATCTTGATGCAGCTGGCTAAAGGACTAGGCATATCCATCTTTATCGTAGGACATGTAACTAAAGAGGGCACGGTTGCGGGCCCCAGGGTATTGGAACATATGGTGGATACAGTGCTCTACTTTGAGGGAGACCGGCATGCGTCCTACCGTATTCTCAGGGCGGTTAAGAACCGCTTTGGCTCGACCAATGAAATAGGAGTCTTTGAAATGCAGAAAAGAGGCCTCGTGGAAGTAGAGAACCCTTCGGAATTCATGCTGAGTGGCAGGCCGGAACATGCATCCGGCTCCGTAGTGGCATGTGCAATGGAAGGAACACGTCCGATGCTGATGGAGATTCAGGCATTGGTTTGCAAAAGCAGCTTCGGCATGCCCAGAAGGACGGCGGCAGGCTTAGACTATAACCGCGTCAACCTGCTGATGGCAGTATTGGAAAAAAGGGCAGGATTGCCGCTGTCCAGTTATGATGCCTACGTAAATATTGCCGGTGGCATCCGGATGAATGAGCCGGCAGCGGATCTGGGAATTGTGATGGCTATAGCGTCCAGTTATAAGAATAAGCCGGTGTCAGAAGATGCTATTGTTTTTGGAGAAGTAGGACTGAGCGGGGAAGTAAGGGCTGTTACCATGCCGGAGCAGAGGGTCGCGGAGGCTAAGAAACTAGGATTTAAGACCTGTATTCTCCCGGAAGTATCGGTGAAAGGGCTTGGGCAGGTTGAAGGAATCGAGGTTATAGGAGTCAGATCTGTAAACCAGGCGATGAATCTGTTATAAAAGGAGTAGGCTTGCTGTTTCGACAAATTTCTTACAAAATCAAGATATGG